>NZ_JBEPLO010000017.1:0-56741 GCF_040545225.1 Streptococcus rupicaprae
CTGATTTCGGACTTCTTTTGGACATATGAAAACTCCCTCTATAGTTTCTAGTGAATTTTTGTTTTTTCACTGTCCACTATAGGGGGAGTATATCATGTTCTTCGGTGGGTTATTTTATCGTTCTGAAAACCACTCTTCTCGCAAGATGCCATATTTGACGCTATCATAGTAAATCCCCTGCCAATAGCGCACTTTGCGGATGCAAGCTTCCTGGGTCATACCGAGTTTGGTCGCCAGTTTCATCATGCCAGGATTGCAAGACCAGCTGGTCAAGCCCACCCGCTCAATCTCTGGAAAATCGTCAAAGCATTTCTCAATCCATTGAGACAGAGCTGTGGAGCCAATCCCTGCTGACCAGAGGTTCTCGTCATAAATGACTAAACCGATTTCCAACCAGCGAGTGGCCTTATTTTCCCAGTAGCGACCAAGGGTACCAACGACTTGACCATCCACAAAAATCCCCCAGGTCTTGTCAGGATTGGTCAAAGACGGGTCATCAGCTAAAAGTTCCTCAACTGTCTGACAGGGCTTGTATTCTTCAAAGTAGGGAGCGTTGAAGTCTGCCCACTTGGGCTTGTCTTGGGTGAAACCGATTTGCCGAATGATGTCGATATGATCTAGAGTTAAGGGGGCTATGGTGATTTGGGACATGCTAATCTTCTCTCAGTTTTAATTGGAAATCCAAGTACCCCAGCACAAAGAGGGACAGTTGGTGGTATTGGTCGTCGGTCAGGTAGGTGCGGGAGCTGGTTTCGCTAAAGATGATAAAATCACTAAAAGCAGACACTGGCAAGGGCTGGGTCAAACGGCGGAAATCGGAAACCTTGGCATACCAGGGATTGCTCCAGGCCGCAAAAGCATAGCCAGGCGACTCCCGCTGAAAGGGCGGACTGGCCAGTCGCCCAACTGCTAGCAGCTGACCAGCATAGGTCTCATAGAGATTTTGCTGGTTTTTAGCGTAAGCCAAAACCTGGTCAAAATCCTCCACCTGACCCTCAAAGGAAGCAATCTCTGCCACCAAGCGCGCCATGTGGGCCACCGCATTTTCCGCACAGGTAAAAAAGATGGTATCGCCCATCTGGCTGTCCTCGTCCACTGTCCAGACCTGAGGCGTTTCCTCAAAGTGCAGAATGTGGTCGATGTTGGTCAAACCGTCCGAGTAGTAACGGTCAATCAAATCCTCCAAGGTCATGGGGGAAGTAAAGGTCATGATAAGGGGCATGGAGTGGTCCTTTCATTTTTCTATACTTATAATATGTCACATCTAATATGTCACATCATCACGGTAATGATAATATCGTTTAATAGGATAGAAGAAAAGTTAACAAACCTTCCACTACCAATCAGGTACACTGGTACCATAATGGACGACCTTATCATCTTCAAAATCTAGATAAAAAACACGCCAGTCAAATACCAAATCAATCACAACCTTATACTCAAAAGCGTTTCTTGTGACAGTATCAGGTTCTCCGAGCAACTCTTGGACCTCTTCTCTTGTCATTCCTTCTAACGAATAGTCACTTACCAAGCTGTCGACAAAGGTATATCTCTGTTGCCACTTTGTCTGTTCCCACGCTTCAGGTGTAAAAGATTGCTGAGGGCGAAACCATACATTTACAATCCAAGCACCCAAAAGGAGTATAGACAATAGCAATATCGCTTTAATCCACTTTGACTTCATTGGTTAACTCCTCACCCCATCGCTTTCAACTCTAGCACCATATCTCGGATTTGGGCGGCCAGTTCGAAGTCGAGGAGTTCTGCGGCGGCTTGCATTTCTTTTTCCAGTTTCTTGATGGCGGCGGTCCGTTCGGTCTTATTCATAGCCGAGTAGTCAACCGTTTCTTCTGCCACTTCGGACTTGCTGGACTTGGTGATGGCAATGAGGTCACGGATTTCTTTCTTGATGGTTTGTGGGACGATGCCGTGTTCTTCGTTATAGGCCATCTGGATAGCCCGACGGCGGGCGGTTTCGTCCATGGCCCGTTGCATGGAATCGGTCACCTTGTCAGCATACATAATCACATGGCCTTCCGAGTTCCGAGCCGCCCGACCGATGGTCTGAATCAGCCCACGCTCGTTGCGGAGGAAACCTTCCTTATCCGCATCGAGAATGGCGACCAGACTAACTTCTGGCACGTCAATCCCCTCACGGAGCAGGTTAATCCCAATCAGCACATCAAAGACACCCAGTCGCAAGTCACGGATAATCTTCGTCCGCTCCAAGGTCTTGATGTCGCTGTGCATGTACTTGACCTTGACGCCCATTTCCTTAAGGTAGTCGGTCAGGTCTTCTGCCATTTTCTTGGTCAGCGTGGTGACAAAGACCCGCTCGCCTTTTTCTGCTCTGCTATTGATTTCGCCCAAAAGATCATCCATCTGCCCCATGGTCGGACGGACCTCAACTTCAGGATCCAGCAATCCTGTCGGCCGGATAATCTGCTCGACCACGGTCTCGGTCTGTTCCATCTCATAGTCACCGGGGGTCGCCGACACATAGACAATCTGATGGACGTGGCTCTCAAATTCCTCACGGCGAAGCGGGCGGTTGTCCAAAGCCGATGGTAGGCGGAAGCCATAGTCGACCAGCATCTGCTTGCGGCTTCGGTCGCCGTTGTACATGCCCTTGATCTGGCCCATGGTCATGTGGCTCTCGTCGATCATGATAAGGAAGTCCTCTGGGAAAAAGTCCAACAGGGTATAAGGCGGTTCGCCCTCTGCTCGTCCATCCATGTGACGAGAATAGTTCTCCACGCCATTAGTGTAGCCCATCTCCCGCAACATTTCGATGTCGTAGTCTGTCCGCTGCTTGAGCCGCTGGGCTTCTAGGAGTTTGCCTTCTTTTTCAAACAGTTTGAGCTGGTCTTCCAGTTCGGCTTGGATTTTAGAGATAGCGTGTTCCATGTGGTCTTCATTGGTCACGAAGTGGGTGGCAGGAAAGATAGCCAAATGTTCCACTTCTCCTAAAACCCGGCCTGTCAGGCTCTCAATCTCACGGATGCGGTCAATCTCATCCCCAAAAAACTCCACCCGAAAGGCATGCTCGTCTCGGCTGGCAGGGAAAACTTCCACCACATCACCCCGCACACGGAACCGTCCCCGCTGAAAGTCGATATCGTTGCGCTCAAACTGGATATCCACCAGAGCGTTAAGCAGATCATCACGGGACATCTCCTGACCAGGACGCAGGCTGACCACGCTGTCTGAATATTCCTTGGGCGACCCCAAACCATAGATGCAGGACACCGAAGCCACCACGATGACATCATTGCGCTCCAAGAGACTTGACGTAGCTGAGTGGCGGAGCTTGTCAATCTCGTCATTGACCGAGCTGTCCTTCTCGATGTAGGTGTCGCTGGAAGGCACATAAGCCTCAGGCTGATAGTAATCATAGTAGGATACGAAATACTCCACCGCATTATCAGGGAAAAATTCCTTGAACTCGCCGTAGAGTTGACCAGCTAAGGTCTTGTTGTGGGCGATGACCAGGGTCGGCTTGTTGACACGGGCGATGACCTGACTCATGGTATAGGTCTTCCCTGTCCCTGTCGCCCCCAAGAGAATCTGGGCTTTCTCACCGCCCTCGATGTTGTCCACCAATTGCTCGATGGCCTGGGGCTGATCGCCAGAGGGAGAGTATTTGGAGACTAATTTGAATTGGTTACTTGTTTTACGGTCAATCATAGTGCATTTCCTTTTTTAACTTTCTTTTATTGTATCACAGAGTAATGTAAAGAACCTTGAAAAATGAATCTTCCTAACCTCTGAGTAAGCTATTTTTCTCAAATATTAGAATTTTCATCAAAATTTGTCGTTATCTGTTAAAATAATGCTTAGAGTTAGGCCCAAAGGGAATACCTCTATGTAGGAAAACAATCAGACAAGGAAAACTTAATGTTAGAAGAAAAATTCATAATTGTAGAAAAATCTCCAGCTCTAGAAAGGAAGGTAGTCACTATTCAAGGTTCAAAAAACAGTGCCTTAGGCATTGTGGCTGCCGCTTGTTTAAATGATGCTGAGGTCCAGTTAAATAATGTTCCAGATTTAAGAGATTTTAGAATAATACGAGAAATGCTTAGAAAAAATGGCATCAAATTTGAAATGAAAGAAGATTACTGCCTGGTAGATTCTTCTAATTGCAGCAGCTATCAGCTAGACTACGCCATAACAGCGGATTTCAGAGCTTCCTATTATTTTATTGCTCCTATTCTGAAGAAATTTAAAAAAGTTTCTCTGGCTTTCCCCGGTGGAGATGATTTCGTCTCAAGACCAATAGACCAACATTTTAAAGGAATTAAAAAGTTAGGAGGCATTATTGAAGAATCTAAAGATCAGTATACCGTTTATGCAGACAAACTAATTGGAAACGATATTCATTTTGATTTGATAACGTCAGGTGGTACAATGAACATCATGCTTATATCTACTTTAGCAGAAGGAAGAACCGTAATGACTAATTGTGCAACTGATCCTGAAGTGGTTGATTTAGCTAAACTACTGAACAAAATGGGACACAGAATTGTTGGAGCAGGTACACATAAAATTACAATTTATCCATCTAAAACAAAAGTAAACAAAAAAATTGTTCATACTGTTATTCCAGATAGGCTTATTGCAGGAACTTTTTTAATGCTCCCAGGAATTGTAGGGGGGGAAATCACCATTTCAAATGCTGTTCCTGAGCATCTCGAATCACTCATTTATACTTTAGAAGAAATGGGACTGCAAATATCTTACTCAAAAGAAGGGCTAACATCCAAAAAAATCGGACCTCTTACGGGCCATAGATGCGTTACAGGTATGTATCCATTATTTGCAACTGATCTTCAACAACCGCTCACAGCATTAATGTTGTATTCAAATACAGATAGTTCCGTCCAGGATAACGTCTATTATCATAGATTTAGTCACGTTGAAGAATTATCAAAACTTGGTGTAGACTTAGTGAGAAAAGATAACATCGCCTATGTAAAAGGAAATAGTTTTCAGAAATTGAAAAAGGGAGTTAGCGTCAATTGTCGCGACGTAAGAGCTGGTACTTGTTTATTACTAACCGCTTTAGGAATCGATGGCGAAACCCGACTATACGATATTAAACACTTATTAAGAGGTTATGAAGATATTGTAGGAGAATTAAGCAACCTAGGTATGAAAATACGATTCTCTTCATAAACTATATCTGTTGAAACAAGCAAATACACCTTATATTTTGAAAGAAAGAAGTTAGAAAAATGCTTCCTAATTACGGTCAAATTTTTAAAGAATTTCGAATAAATCGCCACTTCACATTAAAACAAGTTGCTAATGAGCATGTTTCGCTAGCTCAGTTGTCAAAATTCGAGAGAGGAGAAACAGACTTATCTCTAACAAAATTTATTTCAGCGTTAGATGCTATAAATGTACGGGTAACCGAATTTATGGATAGAGTTAATAATTACCAACGCATTCAGCAAGCAGAAACAATGAATAAGATGCTATCCTATTTTTATAGAGGAGATATTGATGGATTAAATAATTTAATTGCTATCGAAAAAGAAAAATCCGAAAAAAACTTAACAACTTATCGCCATAGACTAAATGCGATCATGTTTAAGGGAGCAATTGCTCAATTAGAGAACCATCATCAGATGGAGTCCTCGGATTTAGAATTTGTTTCAGATTACTTGTTTAGTGTTGAAAACTGGGGTGTAGATGAAGTTTTATTAGTTATCAATCTAGCTAGCTTTTATCCGACAGAATTGGTAGTTATGCGAACAAGAAAAATAATTGAGAATAAAACATTCTATCAAGAACTCCCTAAGAATCAAAAATTAGTTGAAGAGGTTTTAATTGATACTGTTTTACTTTGCTTATCAAGGAAGGAGCTAAAGTATGTACCAGAATTTATAGACCACCTCTCATCAATGCTAGAAGGTGAAAACAGCGCTTATCGTCGGATTATATTCCACTATATAAAAGGCTTTTATAACTATTTAAAGGGTGATAATTCTGGACTAGCATTAATTGAAGAAGCTATCGCAATGTTAGAAACATTGAATTATCCTCTTAGGGCTAAATACTACAGAGAATTCTTTAAGCGCAATCAGTCATAGATTTATTCTTGATTCTAAATTGTTCAAATTACTTTTGAAAGGAAATATTATGAAACCAATCATTTCAAAGACTCCCGCTGTTCCTAAGATGAGTCAAAAAGATATTGAATACCTAACAGACCTTATTTTTGGTCCAGGATGTGAACCAGCTTTATGTGATGCCTTATTCATATTTAGCGGTACACATCATGGACATTGGCAAAAAGCAATTGAAGCATATAAGAAGGGCTATTGTCAAACAATTATTGTAACAGGTGGAAAAAGTTTGACAGGAAAACCTCATCCAGATTGGAAGGGAAATACTGAAGCGGATGTTATTGTCTCGCACTTACTTAAAGCAGGTGTTCCCCAAAATTGCATTGTGTCCGAAAACCGATCGACTAATAGTCTCGAAAATGTTATCCATGCTAAGGAAATATTTAATTTTAACTCTATTCAATCGCTAATGGTTATTTGTAAATCACACGCTACAGGTCGCCAATTACGAACATTAGACAGGCATTTACCTAAAGATATAAAATTCATTCCATATTCTTTTGATACAACTTATCAGGATGTAAAAATAACCCGACACAATTGGATGTTATCCGAAGTTGGAAAATCTCGTGTGTGGGGCGAGTATCTAAGGATTAAATTATACGGCGAAAGAGGAGATATCACCTCCCCAGAATCTTATTTATTCTAAAGATTCAAGCTAGTCATTTTTTAATTGAAAGAAAGAAGCGACTCTGTACAGTTGATTTGTTTTACGTTTAGTTTAACTTCAATCCCACTACAGCTCACCATCAGCATGCTATTTCTTGAATCTAGTACTTCTTCACAATTGGCTGAAAGTCGGCCCAAAAAATAAGGACGACCAGCACCAATATGGTAAGAGTTGAGACAACTTCTTCAAAGACGATAATCTCATAGAATTTACTTTATGGACATCAACTATTCTGCCGGTTACAACAGTCATAACATTTCCTCCTTATGAAAAACAGCATATAATCATCCTTTCGTTCTCATTGGAGCTACTAAACTCTAAGACTAGAACAACATTATGTCATATCTTCTAACATAAAGAAAGGTTTTGATTTGCCTTTATTTTCAGAATTTGATATAATAGACCACATGTTCACAAAAAGGAGTTCACTATGAAGAAAAGATTACTAGCAGTTATACTAACCCTATTCCCCATATGGAGCCTGTTTTTAGGCCAATCCGTTCAGGCAGAAGATACCATTGATATCGTTTTCGACTCTACTTATGCCCCCTTTGAATTTCAAGATGCTAATGGAGAGTATAAGGGGATCGATGTTGCTATTATCCAAGAGGTCGCCAAACGCTCTGGCTGGAAGACTGAGCAGACCTATCCTGGTTTTGATGCAGCTGTTAATGCCGTTCAAGCAGGACAGGCCGACGCCATCATGGCGGGTATGACGATCACCGAGGCCCGCAAGGAGGTGTTTAGCTTCTCTGACCCTTATTTTGATACTTCTATCGTTGTTGCCACCCTATCCAAAAACAAGGTGACTGCTTATTCTGATTTAAAAGGTAAGACCGTCGGTGTCAAAAACGGGACCGTTTCACAGACTTTCCTAGAAGACTTGAAAGATAAGCACGGGTTTACCATCAAGACCTTTGACACTGGAACAGAGATGTATAATAGCCTCAGCGCGGGTGCTATTGATGCTGTAATGGATGATACCGCTGTTATTCAGTACGCCATTAACCGAGGACAAAATTTAGCCATCAATATGGAAGCCGAATCCGTTGGTTCTTTTGGTTTCGCCGTCAAAAAAGGGAGCGCCAATGAAAGCTTGATTGCAGATTTCAATAAAGCCTTGAAAGAAATGAAGGCCGATGGCACTTATGACAAAATCTTGGCAGAGTACATTGGAGACAGCGACAGCGCTTCAAAAATCCCTGCCTCAGCAACACTTGCCTTGACTGGCAATGCCCTCAACAAGGCCAAACCAGTCAAAGCTACCTACACCATTGTCAGCGATTCATCCTTTGCTCCTTTTGAATTCCAAGACGATTCCAACACCTATGTTGGCATTGATATGGACATCATCAAGGCCATTGCTGACCACCAGGACTTTAAGATTGAGATTCAGAATCCTGGCTTCGATGCGGCACTCAATGCCATCCAATCCGGACAGGCGGACGGTATGATTGCAGGGATGTCTATCACAGACGAACGTAAGGAAACCTTTGATTTCTCAGATGCCTACTATACTGCAAATGCGATTTTAGCTGTTCCTAAAAATAGTGATATTAAAACCTATGAAGATCTCAAAGGCAAAACAGTCGGGGTCAAAAACGGAACTGCTTCTCAAAGTTTTCTAGAAGAAAACAAGGACCAGTACGGCTACAGCATCAAGACCTTCTCAGAAGCGTCAGCCATGTACGATTCCCTCAACACCGGGGCCTTAGCCGCTGTCATGGACGATGAGCCTATTGTCAAATACGCCATCAACCAGGGACAAAATTTGGCAACGCCAATTCCAGGAACCCCAATTGGCCAATACGGCTTTGCCGTTAAAAAGGGAAGCAACCCTGAGCTGATCGAGATGTTCAACAATGGTCTCGCAGCCCTTGTGGAGTCCGGTGAATACGATCAAATCCTGGCTAAATATTTCGCTGAAACAGAAACAAGCACAGGCAAGGGCGTGGATGAAACAACCATTCCTGGCCTTCTCAAAAACAACTGGCAACAGCTGTTACAGGGACTCGGCATCACACTTGCACTAGCCCTGATCTCCTTTGCCATCGCCATCCTCATCGGGATTATCTTTGGTCTCATGGCTGCCAGTCCCTTTAAAATTCTACGCGTGATTGCGTCCTTCTTTGTCGATGTGGTCCGTGGCATCCCTCTGATGATTGTGGCCGCCTTCATCTTCTGGGGCATTCCAAACTTGATAGAAAGTCTGACCGGCCAACAAAGCCCAATCAATGATTTTGTGGCGGGTGTCATCGCCCTCTCCCTCAACTCAGGCGCCTATATCGCAGAGATTGTCCGAGGAGGAATCGAAGCGGTGCCTGCTGGCCAGATGGAAGCCAGCCGCAGCTTAGGGATCCCTTATGGCAAGACCATGAAGCGAATTATCTTACCTCAGGCAACTAAAATCATGTTGCCAAACTTCATCAACCAGTTTGTCATCACCTTAAAAGACACCACCATCATCTCCGCTATCGGTTTGGTCGAACTCTTCCAAACAGGTAAAATTATCATTGCACGAAACTACCAATCTTTCCGTATGTATGCTATACTAGCAGTATTGTATCTCATCATCATTACCTTGCTAACACGTTTAGCCAAAGGTTTAGAAAAGAGGAATAAGTAATGCCAAAACTAAAAATTGATGTTCAAGATTTGCATAAATACTATGGTGAAAATGAAGTCCTGAAAGGCATTACTGCCCAGTTCTACGAAGGCGATGTGGTCTGTATCATCGGCCCTTCTGGCTCTGGTAAATCAACCTTCTTGCGTAGCCTCAATCTTTTAGAAACAGCGACCAGTGGCCATATCATTGTCAACGGCTACGATCTGACCGATAAAAAAACCAAGGTTGATGAAGTTCGTGAGAATATCGGCATGGTTTTCCAGCACTTCAACCTCTTTCCACATATGAGCGTCTTGGACAACATTACCTTCGCTCCTATCGAGCACAAGCTTATGACCAAAAAAGAGGCTGAGGAATATGCCCTAGAACTTCTCGACAAGGTCGGCCTCTCAGACAAACGAGATGCTCGGCCAGAGAGCCTCTCTGGTGGCCAAAAACAGCGTGTTGCTATCGCCCGTGCCTTGGCCATGAAACCTGACATCATGCTCTTTGACGAACCGACTTCAGCCCTTGATCCAGAGATGGTCGGCGACGTGCTCAATGTCATGAAAGACCTCGCCCAGCAAGGCATGACCATGCTGATTGTGACCCACGAGATGGGCTTTGCTAGGAAGGTGGCCAACCGTGTCATCTTTACAGACGGTGGCGAATTCCTAGAGGATAACTCGCCAGATCAGATTTTTGATCATCCGCAACACCCGCGTTTGAAGGACTTCTTGGACAAGGTCCTCAACGTTTAAAACTTAAAACTCCCCCTCTTATTCCAGGTCTTCCTAAAAAGAGTAGGGAGTTTTCTATTGTCCAAGGAGAGGTCTGGCAAACTTTAACCCTATCATTAAGAAAGTCAAGCACACCAACGAACATCCGCTAATACTCAAAGAAAATCAATCTTGCTAAGAAGAAACCACATTGATAAGAGAACTGGACTTCATCGGAGCGAGTTGGCAAAAGCTATCTTTTATTTTCAAAGAGTATAAATCCTCTATCTTTCACACAGGTAAAGGGAGCTAAGCTCCTCGATCAGTCCATTTTCACACGTAACTCCACACAAAACCACCACACCATGCGCCGATCTGATCCTACACATCATGTGGTGGTTATTTCTAGTCTAAAGTGGTGGATTCAAGTCGTTATCAGTGACATCTTTTGCTTCAATCACCTCAACCGCTTTATTGCTAGTGTCTTTTGATAGGAAACGATCTAGCAATTGCTTGCCTTTTTGCTGGAGGGCTTGCTTGTCTTCCTTGCTCAAGGAATTGTAGGCGATCCCTGCCATTGTTGCCATCGTCAATATCTTTTGGAGTCCATTGGCTCCTTTTTTGGCGCCTTTTGCCATAAGATTACTTCCTTTCTCTTTTTTCTGCCTTGTAATCCTCAATCATGCCTCTAACGACCTGAATGGCCGGCAGTACAACTGTCACGATTTGGATTAAACGTGTTAATTTACTTGTTCTAGGTGCCCTTTTTACCATGGCTTTCCTCTTTTCTTACGTCTCTTTAAGGGATGGCGACAATTTTTGTGTCAACTGTCCCACCAAGTGTTTTAGCTTGTCCAAGTCTGATTCTTGCTGATGAATCATCTCAGAAATTTCGCTATAAATGGCTCTAATTTCTGTTTGTTGCCGAAAATCATCCAAGAAGGCTATTGCACATTCTCTGGAAATTACAACTGCTCCCTTGCCATGATGAAGGGAGACAACACCTCCATCCGCCAACAATTTCAAACCATTTCTAACGGTCTCACGCGAAACACCGTAACGCCTTCCCAGCTTAACCATTGAGTCCAGCTTAGCACCGACGTTTATCTCTTGACGGTGAATCAAACGGGCAATAGATACTGCTATCGTCTCATAGCTTGAAACCTTATGTTTATCATGCAGAATAATCACCACCTCAACTTTGTTTTGACCATTTGACCTGGAGGAACTAGAGCCTCCAGGATAGATGTTGATTAAATTCTGCTGTCTTTAGCGAGATCTTCCGAGCAAGAAAGAAACAACTGCAACAACGATGACCGCCCCTAAGATAGAGGGTACGAGAGCCATACCTGCTAGGCTAGGGCCCCATTCGCCAAAGAGTGCATGTCCGACAGATGATCCGACTAGACCAGCCAAGATATTAGCAATCCAGCCCATTGAGCCACCTTTTTTGGTAAGCGCTCCTGCGATAACTCCGATAAGTGCTCCGACAATAATTGACCACAACATAGTGATTCCTCCCTTGTCACAGAAACAACATCCTTTACAAAAGTGATTGGTTCCTTTCGGTGTGACAACTTTCTTTTTTATTTATATTGTCATTATAGACTAGTTTTTATCCTTTGTCAACTATTTTATATCTTTGACAACATGCTTTTTAAATAGAATTGTCTTTTGTTGTTAACTGATTTCTTATCTTTTCTAAAATGTGCTTAATAGGAGATGATTTTCCTCCTAAAACGTGCTACAATAAGGAAAAGCTTACTTTATAGAAGAAAAAATAAGGATAAGGCAAAGGAGGCCAAATGCCAAATCGTAAAATTATAAAAACATCCAAATTTCAACAAATCGCCCTTGAAGTTGCCAAAAAAATCGCCATCGGCGATTACCCTGTTGGAGAAAAAATCAAGGCACGGTCAACCTTAGCTGCTAGCTTCGGTGTTTCTCCTGAAACGACACGACGGGCACTAAACATCTTGTCAGACCTCCACATTGTCAATCTTAAGCACGGCAGTGGCGCTGTAGTCCTTTCAAAAGAGAAGGCTATTGAATTCATCGAAGATTTTGAAAGTACCAACGATATCGAAACCCAGAAAAAACGGATTCTCGAGAAAATTGATGAGCAGGAACTCCAATTAAAAGAACTAAAGGGGCTGGTGTCTGTCTATGTCGAGCAGACCAAGTTGGTCAACAAAAAATACCCGCTTGACCCTTACGGCCTCAAGCTTTCCAACGATTCCGACTTGATTGGCATGCAGTTGCAAGATGCTCAAATCTGGCATAAGACCGGCGCGACCATCGTTGCTATTGAGCGTAAGAACGAACTCCTGCTCTCACCAAGTCCCTACCAAGCCTTGCAAAAGGATGATATCGTCTATTTTATCGGAGATGAGCCTAGTTACGCTAGAATGGCCAATATTTTCAATCTAAAATAAATCACAGCCACTGGACTGATTGCCAGTTGCTTTCGATGTTTCTCAATTAGGCACATCAATAAAAACTAGTGACAACTAATTTCAAAAAAAGACCTGTCTTTTGATGGTTTTTAATTGACATTTCCTAAATTTACGCTATAATGACACTATAAAAAATATCTCAAGTTGTCACTTATAGGTAAATTCTTTATCAGGTAGGCAACCTAAAAATGGAGGACAAGCTATGTCAACAGAAAACATTTCTCAAAAACTAGACCAAACTGCATCCGATCTCACTGAGGCAGTTACCCCAGCAGCAGACCTAGGTCAACAAATCATCAAAGAAGTCAACTCACGTTCTAAGGATAATTCAGATAGCGACCTTGTTAGCAGCGAAGACGCTAACCGCTAAGCAGCTCAACTATTACACTCAGAGAAAAGCAATCTAGCCTAGGAAAGGAAGCTGATGATAGGACTGGGGTTGATCGAAGTCGGTTATCAACAGCTCTCTTGATTTTCAAAGAGTATTAAATAAAAATCTCTACCTTGTCATCAAATCAGGTAGAGATTTTTTCTTTTATTCACTCAGAGATAATAATCGCATGGCACGCGCAAAATAACTGTCATCCTCTTGAATTTCTTTTTTCTCTGCTTTGAAAAGGGCCAGATCATCAGTAATGATGCCATTAACAGGACTCTGGAGATAATTGGTCATCGTTGAGCGTTCATTGATCGTCCAAACATAGACTTCCTTGCCTTCTTGTTCTGCTTGCCACATGCTGAGATCATTATAGGAAAAATCTTCAATCACATAGAAGTCAACTTTATGTTGGTCAAATACGCCAAACTGCAAGGGAATCACATAACCTGTCTTAATTTCAGGGGCCTTACGTTCCAGCTCCTCCATGACGGCTAGATTTAAGGACATGACCTTGTCGGTAGGTCTCAACCCAAGAGCCTTCAAACGCTCAATCACTAAATCCACATAATTGTCTGGCTCATGTCCGTATGGTTTCAACTCGATTAAAAGCGGCTGATTAAGAGCCTTAGCCTTCTGAAAATAGGTCTCCAGTCGATCGATATGACTGCGGAACTTCCCTTGATGAATCGGCAATCCGTCGAGATCAGCCAACTTGCTTTCAGACACCTTCCAGTCAACACCTGCTAGCCTTCCCAGTTCATTGTCATGAATGACGACCAACTCCTGATCAGCAGTCATGACCACGTCCATCTCAACCAGATCTGCTCCCTTTTTATGTGCTGCTTCCAAGGCTTCAATCGAATTTTCAACACCAGCAGTCACATCCCCTCGATGAGCAATCATCAAGGTATGAGGATTTAAACTCGTCAGATAAAGTTGCAAACCATTGGCTACCAAAAAGAGAACTGTCATAAAAACCAGGAGTAATCGTGTCCACTTCGGGTATTTTTGAGCTTTGGCTTGCGCTACCTGCAGAGTGACATAGGGGTAATCTGCTTCTTCTTCATCTTTCTTAAACAAGAAAACGAGTAAGACCTCAATGATGATTAATTTATTGGCAAAAGTCACAGCATAACGACTAAGCCTAATCAGAGAATAAAAGAGCGTTTGAAGACCTATGTTGCTCCATGTACTGTCCAACCAGCTAAAGAAAAGGGTTAGTGGAATAAAGAAGAGTGCTCCTCCTATCATTAAAATTACGGAGAGAGTAAAAATAGCCAGCAACCAATAACGTTTATCCTGCCGTGTTAGACGCCAACTTTCCTTCATATTTTGCCAAGGCGTTCGAGTATTGACCACTGAAAGCGGCAACACATAAATCAGACGAATATTAAGGTAGAACACAAGGGACATAACCCCATAGTAGAGCAAGCTCCCTTGGGTCGATTTGGTCAATTCACCCGTAATAAAGGCTGGGATCCTGAAACGGTCTAAAAGACTAGAGGTTAACCCCAAATTTCCCAAGGGAATCATCAGGATCAAGTAAGCCAAAAACAAGAGCAACTGCGGACCACTTAACCATTTTAACTTGATGAGGCTGGTGTTTAGCATCTGTCGAATGGGGAAATAACGGAAAGATCGCGTCACCATATAAATCAAGCAGATGAATTCAAAAAAGATAAATCCAGCTAGCAATAAAAAGTAGAGAACTAAGATAAAGAAGGGTCCTGTTTGGTTGAGAATGTCCAAAATGTTATCCTTGGTCAAATTGGTCACGCCAGCCAGTCGCAGGGCCAACCGAAACACAGCTGCTAGGCTATATCTCCCAACGGTGGCTAAAAAGACTTGAAGGAATATAACGGTTATGAGGTAGAAGGATTTGTTTTGAGAGAGATTTTTGAGAGAGGACTTGATTAGTCCTGAAACAGAATACGACATAGGATCCTTTCTAAGCATTCCTATCAAGAATGCACAATTCTTGCAAAACCTGCTTTCAATTCTTCGTTGGCTGTTTCTTTCATATAGTACTTGTCATCTGGCATGCCACCTTGGTTCTGGGCACTGTAAAGAACGATTGGTGCTCCGTCAGCTCGGATAGTGAAATAATAGGTATGAACCTGATTGCCACCGTAGGAATAACGGTAAATCGCGAGAACCTGATAGTCAGAATTCCCTGTTCCGTCCTGAGAAAACTCTGTTGTGACATCCTGAACCTGATTCAAGCGGACACGATTTTCTAGCACAAATCCTGTTTCTTGGTGCGTGATGTCTTGATAACCTGGCTGGTTCATCGCATTTCCCCAAGAAACCATGAAAGAAGCCAACTGTTCAGCCTTTTGATTAGACCAGAGGACTAATGGCTGACGCTTTTCAGCTAGTTTAGCTAAAAGTCCCTTGACCTTCGCCGCATCTTCTGGTCTTAGGGCTAAGCTGACATTGTCCAAGTCAGACGCTTTGGCCTTGCTAGGCTTGGTCTCAAAGACTTGGTCCTTAACCTTAAATTTAGCCTTAATCTCAAGGGCTTCCAACCCAAAGGTTTCAATTTCAGCTTCCAATCCTTGAGCAACCTCCTTCTCATTGATGAGAAGGCTTACTTCTTCTAAATCCTCTGTCTTAAACGGCAGATGGGCTGTGATGGTCTGACGGCTTAATTCAAGTGGCAAATCCAATTGGTTATGACTGGCCTGGTCTAAATCGAGGAAAATTTCTGTCTTGACAGAGCCGTAAGCGGTCTGACCTTCTACTGTTACATCTTGTGGAAGAAAGGGCAGAGTCACTACTGGAACCCTCTCTCCTTGCTCAACAGTCTTCCCGGCAATGCGTAGATCCTCGAGATCACTGGTCGCTGTCAACTCCAGCGGATAGGTCACAAATTGATAATCCGGGAATAGTAGCCACTTCTTCCCAGTTTCTTGTAGCCCTAATAATTTATTGCCATTAGCATCGCTGTAAGGGGTCTTAAACCGATCTATCGCCATGCTGTCCAAGATTTCTGAGAGACTTTGCTCCTGGCTCTCTAAATAAATGACAAAATCCTTGGCATCTTTCTCTGTCCAATCTCGACCAGTTTCTGACAATAAGTCTGCTACGGTTTCGTAGTCATTCTGATTGATCGCCTTGACTAGCGCATCTGCTTTTACCTCTGGTTTAGTCTGGGTCTTCCCATAAAAATAACCAGCTAAAAGCAAAACAGCCAAAAGACCTAGAGCTACTTTAAAAAAGGATCTCTTTTTCTTGGCACCTTTCTCAAGAGGGACTCCTACTGGCTCAAACACTGCTTGACTGCCCTGCGATGACTCAGTAGATACAGGCTCAAGATCGTCCGCCAAAACACTTTCCGATTCAGTCGAAGTTCCTTCAACTACCTGACCTGCGATGGTCTTTATCTGTTTAAAATCAAAATCACTAGCCTTCCCCAGTTGAAATTCCTCTGGACTCGGATTCCGCCCAATGACCTCCTTAAATAAAGCTGCCCATCTTGCCTGCTTAGACATTTTAGTATCCTCGTTTCATTACTTCTTGTCCTTATTATACCAGATACAGGCCAAAACCCCTACCTCTTTTTTAAAAAAGTGAACATCAAAAAAGGCTTGAAATTTCTTTCAACCCCTTCTAATGGTCTTAAAGGATAGCTCGTCTGGCTATTGCCGCTTCTTCTATCCCTGTTCTTGCTCTTTCAGCCTTTTTTCCCGTTCCAAACGTAAGGCACGCTTAGGGTTCAAACGATTAAAGAGTTCTTCTAGCTTCTCAGCATTCCACACGTCCGCTGCTGAGACAAAGTTTCCATCCTTGTCCTTAAAGGATATGGGTTTATCGCCCATGACTCACCTCCTGTTTTTTATGGTAAATGGCTGAGCAGGTCATCGATTTCCTGGCTACCGATAGGATCACCTGCCTGCTCAAATAGGCTTTTAGCTTGATAAAGATGGGCAGAGCTAGATAAGATTTCCCCCAGCCCCCGATAGGCACAAGCCTGGGCAATCCAATCATCTGTGCGTAGGGCATGGTCTAGACTGGTCTGCATCACCTGTTCAGCTCTGCCATGTTCCCCTAAAAGATAAGCCAGATAGCCAACTTCATAGAGATGAACGGCCCAGACCAAGTCATCACTGGCAAAATGCTGGGCAATAAGGGCACGCTCCAAATCCAGCTCTGCCATGGCTGACACATAATCCCCCAGCTCCCGATAGACCATGCAGAGTTGGTGGTGGGCAATGTGCTGCTCTTTAAACGAGCCTTCTGTCACAGCCTTGGCCAGATAGTTCTGATAGGACTGCAAGGCCTGGTTATAGTCCTTGAGAGCCGTGTAAACATAACCGTAGGTGGACAGGTAGGTATAGTAAACCTCACTCTCAGGGGCAACAACCAAACCATCCAGAAGCAAAAGCGCCTCTTCCAGTTGCCCCTTGTCCATCAGGTCAAAAGCTTCATAAATTTGGTCTAGCATAGAAACCTCCTTAAAATAGGGCAACAAGTCACAAAATTGGTCTATCTTACCGCTTTTGCGTCGTTAGCAAAGTGGCTAAGCAAGTCGCACCACACTCACACTGTCAAATTCCACCTTAGAGCTGATAACCACTTCACCTGCTCGTTTTCGTATATCTAGGACCGGACCTAAAACTCCAACTGGACTCCGTACCTCGCTTTTTCGTTTTCAGGCTCGGGTTGATAAGGTCCCCCAGACCTTATCAATCCACAAACTCAAACTCAAAGTTGCCGATGCGGACGGTATCGCCATCCTTGGCGCCACGTTCACGAAGGGCTTCGTCAACCCCCATGCCACGGAGCTGGCGGGCAAATTTCATAATGGACTCGTCACGCTCCATGTTGGTCATGACAAAGAGGCGTTCCAATTTCTCACCGGACAATACCCATGCCGCATCATCGTCACGACTAATCTCAAACGGACGCTCATCTGGATTAAAGCCGTAGTAGGCCTCTTCATCAGCCATATCTTCCTCATCGTAGAGCAAGAACTCGTCTGTCTTATCCAAGAGCTCTGCGGTCGCTTCCAAGAGGGCATCCAAGCCTTGGTGGGCAATCCCTGAAATTGGGAAAATCTGTGGCAACTCATCGAATTCATCATAGTTTTCAGCCAACTGCTCCTTGAAGAGCTCCAGATTCTCAGCCGCCTCTGGCATATCCATCTTGTTGGCCACGATGATTTGCGGGCGCTCCATCAAACGTAAGTTGTAGGTTTCCAACTCATTGTTGATAGCTACGTAGTCCTCGTAAGGGTCACGGCCTTCGCTGGCTGACATGTCAATCACGTGCAGGATCACACGGGTCCGCTCGATGTGACGGAGGAACTGGGTTCCCAGACCCACGCCCTGTGACGCCCCTTCAATCAGACCTGGCAAATCAGCCATGGCAAAGCTCTCACCAGACTTGGTGCGGACCATGCCTAGGTTAGGCACGATAGTGGTAAAATGGTAAGCACCGATTTTGGGCTTGGCTGCTGACACCACACTGAGCAGGGTTGATTTCCCAACAGACGGAAAGCCAACCAGACCAACATCCGCTAAGATTTTTAATTCTAATTGAAGTTCCCGCTCCTCACCTGGTTCCCCGTTTTCCGCAATCTCTGGAGCAGGGTTTTTGGGGGTGGCAAAGCGAATATTGCCTCGGCCGCCACGGCCACCTCTTGCAACTATAAACTCTTGCCCATGCTCCACCAGATCAGTCAACACCTTGCCTGTCTCTGCATCTCGAACCGTTGTTCCTTGCGGCACTCGAATCACTAAATCCTGAGCTCCTCTGCCATGCATGCCCTTGGTCATGCCTTTTTCTCCGGCTTGGGCCTTGAACTTGCGATTGTAGCGGAAATCCATCAGTGTCCGAAGACCTTCGTCCACCTGAAACACAACTGAACCGCCTTTACCACCATCACCGCCCCAAGGACCGCCATCCGGCACATATTTCTCACGGCGAAAAGCCACCATGCCATCGCCACCTTTACCTGCCTTGACCGAAATTCTGGCCGTATCTAAAAACATGCTCATTCTTACTTCCCTTTCTTAGAAGAATTTTCTAAGTCTTCCATCCTGAAAAAACAGGCTAATCCATTTTAGATTGCTCTTTGGCTGATCTATCCTGGCTCACCTGCTCACTATTTTCTATATTTCCTTAAAATAAGGTATTGATTGCCGAAGCTACTAAACTAAAAACTGTCACAAAAACCATGATAAGCACAACTGCCATTGTCAACTTTTCAAACGCTGTTTTCTTCTTCTTTTGTTCACCAAAAGCCATAATCTGTTCATTCTCCTCTGACGTCAATATAGTTTGAAACATACTGATTATTTTACAGACCCAAGTATCTAAGTCCTTTATAATAGCCCTATTCTACCATGTTTCAGCCGATTATTCAAACGTTTTTCTCAAAGATTTGATAGATGATCTCAATTTCTAAAGCAAGGGGCTGATTTTGTCGTAATACCAACCAGACTGTGATATCATCACTAAACTTCCTAGAAATCTTGATAGCCTTCGGCCACACCTTATCCTAGTCCACTTGGTAGGCAGTCTCCTCCAATAATTGGTAGAGAGCCCCGATTAAGTTTGAAGTCCCAGCAAAACGACAGGTCTCAATCTCGACAGGGGTTATCATATCCCCAATAAAAGGAATACTGGAAATCATGGCCAGGTACTGGCGGCGGATTTCTTCCACGACAATCGGTTGAGCTGAAATGCCACCTCCGATAACCACACGCTCTAAGTCAACGATAGCTTGTTGGTTATAGATCACTAGGGCAATATGACGGCAGAATTCTTCAAAAATTGGCCAAATTCCTTCCTGTCGGGCATTGATAGCTTCAAAGACCTTTACACCATCCTTCTTATCTTCTAGATTTAACAGCTCAGATATTTTCATAATCATCTGGACAGGCGAGTACTTAAAGCCTGCTACATCCTCTGGGCAAAAGCGCTTATCGTTAAAGTTAAGGAAGGAGAGCTCACCTGCCTGGAAATGACTCCCTTGATGGAGTTGCCCCTTGAGGATAAGACCGCCACCCAAGCCAGTCCCTAAAATCAAGGCAGAGCCATTGGTCACCCCTTGAAGATTTCCCTGCCAAAGTTCTGCCTGAGCTGCCGCCTTGCCATCGTTGATAACAGCAGCAGGCTTGCCCGTCATTTCCTGTAAAAAGCCTTTGGCATTGAAACCGTGCAAATAAGGGAGAGCACCCCCAAAATAAACGGTGCCATCATGACTATCCACCTTACCCGGACAGGACAAGGCCACCCCTGCAACTCCTGAATAGCTCCTATAGATTTCAGTCAGAATCGTCTTAAACTCAATCAGCTTTTGAGCCAACTGCCCATCAGGTTCCCCAAACTCTGCTGCCGGGGTCGGCCGGGTCCCCTGCTCCACTAGCTGCCCCGCCTCTGTCATCAGGGCATATTTAATTAAAGTTCCACCAACATCAATAGAAAGATAATGTGTATCCGTCATGTTAAGCTCCTTCTTAAAAAGGCCAGCAATGCCAGCCTGTTATCTCTTTTGAAAAGATTATTATAGCACATTTAGGTTAAAGTAGGGGAGTTTTTCTTGCTTCTAAATCCTTAATAATTTGAGGGTATTCTTGATCTAGTTTATAAAACCACAGAATAACTAGCGACACAACCGTCAAAATCAGTGGAATATAAATGTATGCAATATTAACAGAATGAATCGCTGCTGCGGTTTGTGTAGCTGCAGAGCCATCGTATCCTCCTGCTGCCATAACCCATCCTAAAATAGCTCCTCCTAATCCTGATCCAACCTTAGAGCCAAACGATGATGCAGCATTGGCCAGCCCTGCTGTACGTATCCCTGTTTTCCATTCGCCATACTCAATCGTATCGGAAAGCATTCCCCACATACAAGACGCCGCAAACCCGCTACCGATACCTTTAATAACATTGGCAACTAAAACTAAGCTGTAGGTACCTTGGACCATAACCAACGCAATATAAGACAACCCTGTAATCCCCATACCAATGAGGAAAGCATTTCTCTTGCCGATTTTCTTAGTTAGGGGAGCAACGTTGCAATTTGAGCAATTGTGCCAGCATTCCCAAGTGGTGTTACCAAATTTTGATCCTTTAGAACTGCTTTTGCAAAATAAACAGCTGAACCACCATTAACTGTTAATGACAAGTACAGGAAGAAAATTAAACCTGCCATCATCAACCAGTATTTGTTTCTAAAGAGAGCTGCGAATTCAACTCTAATATTTGTTTTTTCTGCTTCTACTTTAGGCTCTTCGACAACACGCTCATGAGTAAAGAGGAAATTGAAGAGGAAAATCGCAATTGTCATGATTCCAAAAACAAGAAATGTCATTGTCCAAGCTCTAGGTGTATCACCAAAGAAATGCACAACTTTAAGCGTAAATGTATTGATAAATAAGGTTCCTGCTGTAGCAAGCAACATACGGAATGTACCTAACAGAGTCCTTTCATATTGGTTTTGCGTCATCATAGCATTCATAGTTGCATAAGGAACATTGATTGCTGTGAAAATAACAGTTGATACCAGATTGTAACTTAAGAAGACATAGATCATTTTAAACGTATCTGTTGCATTGGCAGGTACCGAGAAAAGAATAACAGCCGATATAGCATAAGGAACGCACATCCAAAGCAACCAAGGTCTCGCCTTACCAAACTTTGATTTTGTACGGTCAACAATCAGTCCCATAAGGATATCACTAAAACCATCAAAAATCCGTGAAATCAACATAATAGACCCAACTACACCTGGATTAACATTAACAACATCTGTATAGTAAAAAACTAAAAAAACAGATATAGCAGAATAGACAATATTTCCCGCAAAATCACCAGTCCCATAAGCAAAGCGCTCTATAAAACTAAGCTTTGACTGTGGATCCAGATTGTACCCAATTCCTAAAGCATCTTTTTTTGTAGACATAAAAGAACTCCTTTATAAAATATTATTTTGTTGTTTCGATAATTTCCAAACCCCAAGGTTCCAATTTAAGTATTTGTCCCTCTTGAACAAGATCTGCTTCTAATAATGCCTGCCCACTGATAGGTGACGCTACTACCTTTTCCTGGTTAGAATAGTTTAAAATATAAGTAATCGTATTCCCTGCATCATTTTGACCTTTTTTAACCACAATAGGAAAACGATAAGGTGATAATTCATACGAAAATTCTTTCTCAAAAATCCATTCCAAAACATGATTCAAGTCCATTTGATCAAGCATACAAGCGATATAAACGGCCTGACCATAATCATATGAATTAAGTGTAATTGCTGAAGCTGATTGAGTTTGACTATACCCGTATGTTGCTAAAGATTTAGCTGTATCTGGTTTAAGATACTCCATAAAGCCACGTACCGGTACTGCTGCTTCAAAGATTTCACCGTCCAAAACTTGACCCGTTGGGATGGTAAACTGGTTATACGTCATACCGAAGACCTTTTCTAAATTTTTAGGGGTACCTCCATAAGAAATTTTCAGATGTTCATTGGTAATGGCTGTTTTAAAGCTAGCCAATAATTTACCTCCACGTGAAACAAACCTTCCCAATTCCTCATAAACACTGTCCGGGGCAGCATATAGCGCAGGTACAACTAAAATCTCATAATCACTCCATCCATCGTGATCTGGCGAAACAATATCTACTTCTATATTCAACTGATATAGCGCTGTATAGTAATGACGGACGACATCATTGTAAGTCAATGTCGATTGGAAAGCAGCATTCATATCAATAGGAAACCACTTAAGTCCTGTGAGCGCTTCATTGCTTACCAATAGTGCTACTCGATTCGATTTTTTTAGATTCACTAATTTAGGTGATAGTGCTTTAAGCTCTTGACCTATTTTTTTAGATTCATAATAGGTATCATTTTCTCTAAAATCATGACTGAGCAACCCCTTCCAATAGCTCTCAGCTGAGTTATGGATAGAGTGCCAATGCCAGTACATAACCGCATTCGCTCCAGATGATAGATGAGAGTATGCTTGTAGCCGTAGTTGATTCTTAAATGGTGTCCAAGCTGGAAAACCTTGTGCCTGTGTTTCTAGAACCAAATAATTATCCTTTTTAAGATTACGAGTACTATCACCTCCAAATGCAATTTCCATACCAGTTAATTCATCTTGAGTTGGATGGTAAATATCACAGCCTGCTACAGTGATAGCCTTAGCAGCCTTGAAATGGTTGACATCCGGTTGAACACCGTAGGAATAACCTCTCCATTCAAAATCAAAATTTTGTGTAATAAACTGATCATCTTGCGTGTATTCGGCTACAATATCAGCTTGCCACTGTAAAAAACGATCAACCAATAGCCGTTGAAACTTCTCAAACTCAGCTCCGTAACTCCCATTAATCGTTCCATTAACATCCGGTAACTGTTCCCAAGAATCAATTCGATTACTCCAATAATCTAATCCAAATTCATGGTTGAGTTTACTTAAATCATGATTAAATTTCTCTTTAAGATAAGCTCTAAAGTCATTTTGAACGTTTTTACTTGATGTACCATAAGCCTTAGTTTCATTATCAATTTGAAATCCTATAACATGCTTACGATGGGCAGTAACCTCCATGAGTTTTCGGATAACACGCTCCGCATAGTAAAGATAAGTTCGATTCGTAATATCCATAGATTGTCTCGGTCCATAAAGAGCCCGTCCTGTCCCTTTGCGATAAACCATGACATCCGGATCAAGCTCCACTAGCCAATTTGGTACAGCATAAGTTGGCGTTCCTATAATAACATCAATTCCCGCCTTCTCCATTTCATCTAGGACATACTCGACCGTTGAAAAGTCAAAGATTCCTGGAGATTTTTCATAAGTAGACCAAGTTGATTCTGCTATTCTAACCGTATTAATACCAGCTTCCTTCATCATCTTTATATCTTCTTGAAGCCGATCATAGGGAAGATATTCATAATAATAGGCAACTCCGTAAATAATTTTTTCCATTTTTTCTCCTATTTAAATATTAGACTTTGTATATCAAGACTACCTTCACCTTCAAATACTAAATAGAGAGCTGTTTTATCACTGATAGGTAGCTGACCTTTTCCTTCTACACTATACCATTCCTTATCTGATAGAATGTCAACAATCGCTATTGCTTCTCCTTCCAAATCTGTTTTTACGAGGACTTGTCCACAAGCTTCTCCTCGGACTACCAAGCTGATAGACGTGGGCTTTTCAAATGTAAAATATTTATAGCCTACCCAAGCTCCTGACTGAAGATTATGTATATATTGACTAACTTCTTGATGACCATCTGATTTTTCTTGGGTGAAACAAGGATGTTCATGTCGCTCATCACTTTCAACATCGATACTCTTTTTAGCGCCATTTGGTCCAACTAGGTAGCAGGCAATAGAAGCTGGATAGACTCCCTGACCTAACAATGGGCCTCCATTCAGACCGCAGCTGGTCAAATCAGCAAATCCAAAGCGTCCCGTTTCTGTGTCGTAGCTAATTTCCTCAGCAATGCCTTGACGAGAAAATTCTGTGTAATCTGTCTGTCGATGACCAAATACATAATATTTCCCATTAACATATGTAATCGAGCCATGATTGTTGCCCCAATATGCTAAAGGTTCTAGCCGACCACTAGGATTCCCAAATTCTCCATTGGAATGAAGAGAGCCCCCATAGATAAAGCCACGATCTGGGTAATCACTTATGGCATAAGCTAGCTCATGGCTTAAAAATGATGAATAAATGAAATAATATTTCCCATTAAATTTACGGATTGAGCTTGCTTCATAGAATTCATGTCCCTCAAAATCAGTACCTACCCCATCCCAAACATTCGGAATAAGTTGTTTAGGTTCTGATTTGAGTGTCAGCATATCGACATCTAATTCAACAACATGATTCCCCCGATCTCCCAGATTGTAGCCAAACATTTCTTCAACTTTATCAATAAGTTCTTGCTTAGCAGCAAAGCCTGTATACAGCCAAACTCGTCCATCATCTACCAGAACTGCCGGATCAAACTGGAACGGATCAGACGGTACAGATCCATAAATCGTTCCATCCTCATGCTTTACCGCTCCATAATATTCAAATGGCCCAGCAGGATTATCTGCTACTGCTACAGAAACTTGACTGAGGAAGTCCATACCGTAATAGAGATAAAATCTCCCATCAGGTCCTTGTACAACATCGGGTGCAAACATGCTCATTTTACCGTCTAAATTGGCAGGATCTTGAGTCTTACAATAAATTATCCCCTCATACCGCCAATCACTCAAATCATTAACAGGTACTGAATAAGTGACGTAATCATTCAAGCAATACCACTGACTTCCAAAGGAGTCATGGCTTCCATAGATATACAAGCGATCTCCAAAAACTTTTGGCTCACCATCTGGCACATACTCATTCAGAGGCAAGTAAGGATTAAATACTTGTTTTTTCATCGTTTAACCTCATTTCTATGATTTAACACCTTTATTATAAAACGTTTACATTTTAGGGTATATCATTTTTTTACTTTTTCTGGTACAATATAACTATCAATTAGTTTAGCGAGTAAATTAACCATGGACAGAAAACCTTTACTAACATTCATATCTAAAAAATTACATCTTCCCATTATAGAATTTAAAGGCGAAGAGATCATCGCTATTTACAATGAAAATCCCGAACTCTCAAAGCATCTAGAGTTAGAAAATCTTAATTTATCTATTTTTCACTCTATTTCCTATCACCCATATCCATATATCTTTGAATTGAGTAATAATATTGTATTCACTTATATCTCTGCTGACCAATCTAGTTTTCTACTAGGGCCTTGTTTACTGAAAAGCGAGCTAAATCTTTTACATTCCTTACCCGTCCAGACCAAATTCGAAACAGAGATTATCCCAGACGTTAGACTTGAACTTCTTCTTGAATTAGGCTGCCTTCTATTTAATTGCCTAAAATCAACTGACACTACTACCCAAGAAATGCTTTCTTATAATGTCAAACTGCCTCTCAATATCACAAAGTCCCATTTTACTCAGCAATATTACACTAGCCAGGAGCAACAACTTAGCCATAATTCCTACTACCAAGAAGTCCGGGAATTTAACAGTATTGAGGAGGGAAATCTTCTCAAACTACAAGAAAGTTGGAATGAAGATTACGGTGGTGAAATCGGTATTCTCGCAAACGATAATCTTAGAAATACAAAAAATCTTGCGATTGTAGTTATCACTCTCGCAAGTCGCTCTGCCATGCGAGGTGGCCTACATCCTGAAATAGCCTATACGATGAGTGATAATTTCATTAGGACTGTCGAATCTTTTACATATGCTGATGACATCATCCAATTTATACGCCAAGCTGAAATTGAATTTACCCTGATGGTACGGCAACATAAAGTACAGACTGAATCTGGATCTAAAGATAACTTAAACTCTTCCTATTCACATCCTTTCGTGAAAAAAGCCCGACAATATATCGGACTTCACCTCCATCAACAAATTAAACTACAGGACATTACTGAATCCTTGAATTGTTCTATTTCCTATCTCTCTTCTTTATTCAAATCAGAATTAAACATGAGTATACAGACATATATCATCTCTGAAAAAATAAACTATGCAGAACTCCTGCTAATCTATTCTGATAAACCACTAAACGAAATTGCTAGTAGCCTAGGTTTCAGTAGCCAAAGTTACTTTGGCAAAATTTTCAAGAAAAAAAACCACTATTCCCCCCTGAAATTTCGACAAAGATTTGGATACTAAAAAATAGGGTTAGAAGCAATTACCCTACTTATGCTCCAAACTATAAATCATAAATCCTTCTATCACGTTTATTAGGAGTGATATTTTTAAGACTTGAATAATAAAAACTTCAAAAACACCATTTTGCATTAAAGCACTGAAATAGACCTAGAAAGTTTTTTTAAAGTTATCGTCTAAATTAAAAATAATTTAGCTAATCATCTTCAACATCTTGCTTTACGCAAACTCGCTTACTCCCACTCCTCTTCAAAGATAGTTACCATTCAGTTACTTTTTTCAAAATATAAAGGCAGGAGAGCCAACTTAGGGCCGTCCTGCCTTTTTGTCTATTCAATTCCGATTTCTTTTTTCACTACATCAGCGATTGTGTCAACATAATAATCCACTTCAGCGTCCGTCGGAGCTTCTGCCATCACTCGCAGCAACGGCTCTGTTCCGCTTGGACGAACCAAAATCCGTCCGTTACCATTCATTTCAGCCTCCATTTGTTCAATGATAGCTGCAATAGCTGGAACTTCCATGGCCTTGTCCTTCATGCTATTTTCCACGCGGATATTAACTAATTTTTGAGGGTAGATAGTAACCTGGGCAGCCAATTCAGAGAGTTTGAGACCAGTTTCTTTCATGATCTTGGTCAATTGCACAGCAGTTAGCTGGCCGTCTCCAGTTGTATTGTAATCCATGAGGATTACATGCCCAGACTGTTCACCCCCGAGGTTAAAACCAGACTTACGCATTTCCTCAACCACATAACGGTCTCCAACAGCTGTCACTGCCTTAGAAATACCATGCTGGTCCAAGGCCTTATGAAAACCAAGGTTAGACATAACTGTCGTCACAATAGTGTTCTGGGCTAAAAGTCCTTTTTCAGAGAGGTGTTTGCCGATGATAAACATGATCTTATCCCCATCGACCAACTGACCCGTTTCATCCACTGCGATTAAACGATCCGCATCGCCATCAAAGGCAAGCCCCAAATCAGCGCCCTTTTCCTTGACCAGTTCTTGGAGGTTTTCTGGATGGGTCGAACCTACGTTTGCGTTGATGTTAAGGCCATCCGGCTTGTCACCAATCACTGAAATGTCCGCCCCCAAGTCAGCAAAAACTTGGCGTGCACTCGTGGAGGCCGCTCCGTGAGCAGGGTCTAGAGCAACCTTCATGCCTTCCAAATCCTGACCTGTAGAAACCAAAAACTGCTGGTATTTACGCAGGCCTTCTGGATAATCGACCAGGGTGCCTAAACCTTGGGCGCTGGGCCGCGGCAGTTGGTCCTCATCAGCATCCAGAAGGGCTTCAATCTCTGCTTCCTTGTCATCGTCCAATTTAAACCCGTCATTGCCAAAGAACTTGATGCCATTATCCTGGGCAGGGTTGTGACTGGCTGAAATCATGACACCTGCGCTAGCCTTCTCCGTCCGCACCAAATGAGCCACCCCTGGCGTTGCGATAATCCCCAGAGTATAGACTTCAATCCCGACAGACAAGAGGCCTGCCACCAAGGCAGACTCTAGCATCTCACCAGAAATTCGGGTATCTCTCCCCACAAACACACGCGGTCGCTCAACTTCATGCTGGCTGAGGACATAGCCCCCAAAACGCCCTAACTGAAATGCTAATTCCGGTGTTAATTCACGGTTTGCTTCACCGCGAACCCCATCTGTCCCGAAATATTTCCCCATTGTTACATCATCCTTTTCTTAATTATTTTACTTATACTAGGTTAATAAATTAATCATAACATAGCTTTATCTCATCAACTATTACCTTTTGAGACAATTTGGTGACAAGATAACAGATTAATTACTTGCTTTTTTGACCTTAATCACCATAGTAGTCTCTTCTGGTGATATTATGGCTGGCAAAAGATTCCCCTCAGCGTCAACAGCTTTTAACGTGACTGTACTCGTGATATTTTCAGAAACAGTCTGGTCACTTGGTAGGGTCGCTAAAATATGATCAATCTTAGCCATCGTTGACTCATCGGTCGTCACTTCAGCTTCAGTTACCTTGGTCGCTAAACTTGAGATAGTAACGCCTTCTTCAATTTGATCTGCCGCAATTTCAGCTCGAATCGGAAGTGTCCTGGTCACACGTTTCCCAATCTTAGCTGTAATTGAAGCAGGAATGACCGTTGCATTAACCCCAGTTGGGAGGTTCTCAATTTTTAGAGGAATATCATGACTCCCTGACTCAAAGTCATTCAAGTCTGCTGTAACGATAAAACTACGCGTCGCTTCTTGACTTTCCTTTTGGAGGGTCACTCGATTGGAAGAGGTCAGCTGAACAGTCACGTCAGAGGCAAAACCTGAAATAAAATAGGCCTCATTGTCATAGCTCAAATTGATTGGAACATTGTAAATAGTATTGGTAAAGGTTTCTGAACTAGAGGTCTTGGCCGCCGATGTCGTCTGGAAATTACTCAGCGAAGCATAAAGGAAAAGAAAGAGCGCCAAGACAAATGAAACTGCTAAATAATAGCTCCGTTGCCGTTTACTGATCATTTGCTTCCCCCTTTCCAGAACTGAAACCAACGCGCTGATCGACTGGACGAAGACTGCTCAAACCCAAACACGCGCTCCAGCTCCTGCTTAAACTCTTCTCTGCTCAAATCATGCTTGAAGACCCCTTGATGGGTGACTGAAATATTTCCCGTTTCTTCTGAAACAATGAAAGTAAAGGCATCCGTCTGCTCAGATAGGCCGATTGCCGCCCGGTGACGCGTCCCAAATTCCTTTGAAATCTGACTGCTGTCTGAGAGTGGTAAGTAAGCGCTCGCTGCTGCTATCTTATTGTTTTTCACAATCACTGCGCCGTCATGGAGTGGTGTATTAGGTATAAAAATATTAATCAAAAGCTCGCTTGAAATATCTGCATCCAGGGATATCCCTGTACTGATAAACTCTGCCAAGGGCTTTGTCCCTTCTACCGAAACCAAGGCACCGATTTTACGAGGCGCCATATAATCGGTCGCTTTGACAAAGGCCTGAATTAACTTTTCCTCATCCGTCAAACTGTTGCTTGAAGAAAAAACAGTCGCCGTCCGTCCTAATTTTTCCAAGGCCGCGCGAATCTCAGGCGCAAAGATAACCACCGTTGCAATAATCCCGTAGGTAAAGATTTGACTGAGCAAAAACGAAATGGTTTGTAAGCCAAAGATACTAGCAATGATTTGGGCAAGAATAAAAAGACCTACGCCGCGCACCAAAGTCACAACCCGACTTCCCGCTAATGTCTTGATAAAAAAATATAAAATAGCTGTTACCAAAGCAATATCAACAATATTCACCAGTAATCGCCAAGGGCTATCGACCAAGGTCTGCCAAAATTGTCCATTATTTTGCCATAATTGACTAAAACTCATCCACCGCTCCTCTCAATCGTATCTCTTCATAAAACAGTGTCCTTCTCCATTATATCATTTTTTCTGCATGATGGATATGAGAAATTGTGGTAAAATAAGATTATGAAACTACAAACATTATTTGGTATTTTAGCTGGCAAGACCAGCCAATTTTTACTGCAAAAAATGGGACGTGGGTCCACTTTCCCAGGAAAAATAGCCCTCAAATGCGACCCCAAGCTCCTAGAGACCCTCTCCAAAGACTATGAAATCATCGTCGTCACAGGAACCAATGGTAAAACCTTGACCACCGCCCTAACAGTTGGCATCCTCCAAGAAGCCTATGGTCAGGTCTTGACCAATCCTTCTGGTGCCAACATGATCACAGGGATTACGGCTGCCTTTTTATCTGCCAAGACTGGAAAATCTGGCAAGAAAATCGCTGTCCTTGAAATTGACGAAGCCAGTCTGCCTCGGGTCACTGAATTTTTGAAACCTAGCCTCTTTGTCTTTACCAACATTTTCCGGGACCAGATGGATCGTTTTGGAGAGATTTATACCACCTACCAGTTTATCCTTGATGGTGCAGCCAAGGCTCCTCAGGCGACTGTCTTGCTCAATGGCGACAGCCCTCTGTTTAACTCTAAACCGCTAGTCAATCCTGTCAAGTATTACGGATTTGCTACGGCAGAAACCGAACCAAAACTGGCTCATTACAACACCGAAGGTGTCCTCTGTCCTCACTGTCACCACATTATTCAGTTTAAGATGAACACCTATGCCAACCTCGGCAGTTACATCTGCCCCAACTGCGATTTCAAGCGACCACAGCTGGATTACGCCTTGACAGAACTGAGTCAATTGACCCATACCAGCAGCAGCTTTATCATTGATGGACAAGACTACCACATCAATGTTGGTGGGCTCTATAATATTTACAACGCCTTAGCTGCAGTTGCTGTTGCCGAATATTTAGGAATCGCTCCGGAAACGATTAAAAAAGGCTTTGAGAAAAGCCGAGCTGTCTTCGGTCGTCAAGAAACCTTCCAGCTAGGTGACAAATCTTGTACTCTGGTACTCATTAAGAATCCTGTCGGTGCTAGTCAAGCTTTAGAGACAATAGCACTGGCTCCCTATGATTTCAGTTTATCTGTGATTTTGAACGCTAACTATGCAGACGGTATCGATACCAGCTGGATTTGGGATGCTAATTTTGAACGTGTGACCGATTTGCCAATCACAGAGATTTATACTGCTGGCGATCGAGAATCTGAAATCGCCCGTCGTCTAAGAGTAGCTGGTTTTGATGAAACCAAAATGACCAGCTGTCAGTCTCTTGAGGACCTCCTCAATCAGATTGAGCAGAGCACAACACCAAACGCTTATATCCTTGCCACTTACACTGCCATGCTCCAACTCCGAGAGCTCTTGGCCCAAAGGCAAGCCGTCGGAAAGGAGATGATTTAATGGTTTACACTTCTTTGCAAAGTCCTGAAGGCAACTATCCTTACCGTCTCCGAATCGCCCATCTTTATGGGGATTTGATGAATACCTATGGCGATAACGGCAACATTCTCATGCTCAAATATGTGGCAGAAAAACTTGGAGCCCACGTAACGGTGGACATTGTTTCCATCCAGGACGATTTCCAGCCTCAAGAGTATCAGCTGGTCTTTTTCGGTGGAGGTCAAGACTACGAACAAGGGATTATCGCAGCCGACCTTCCTTCTAAAAAAGCAGCCCTGACCCAATATATCGAAGACGATGGTGTTCTTTTAGCCATCTGTGGTGGTTTCCAATTCTTAGGCCAATACTACGTCGAAGCTAGTGGTAAACGCATTGACGGCCTAGGAATCCTTGGGCACTACACCCTCAACCAAACCAATAATCGCTTCATCGGTGATATCAAAATTCATAACACAGAATTCAACGAGACCTACTATGGCTTTGAAAACCATCAGGGCCGCACCTTCCTCTCAGAGGATGAAAAACCGCTCGGTCAAATCGTCTACGGCAAAGGCAATAACGGCGAAGACGGGACAGAAGGCCTGCACTACAAGAATGTCTTCGGCTCCTATTTCCATGGTCCCATCCTATCCCGAAATGCTAATCTGGCCTATCGTTTAGTAACCACAGCCCTCTACAAGGCTTACGGACCTGATATCTCTCTACCTTCCTATGAACAAATTCTCAGCAAGGAAGTTCCAGAAGAGTATGCTGATGTCAAATCAAAGGCCGAATTTGAAGCTTAAGTGCCCAAGGCAAGGTCAAGACTTGAAAAAATAGTGAAAAATTGCTATAATTTTCAGAAAATAATCGTTCGAGGTAAACTAAGATGAGAGACGATATCAAAATCAATGACCGCGCAGCTGAAATTAGTCCAAAACTGATTGAAAAACTGGAGACTATTTACGATCCTGACATTGAGCTGGACATCTACAATCTTGGGTTGATTTATGAAATCTCCTTAGATGAAGAGGGGACCTGCCATCTGGTCATGACCTTTACTGATGTCGCTTGCTCCTGTGCTGATACCTTGCCAGATGAGATTATCAGCTCCCTATCAAAAATCGATGAAATCCAAAAGGTTCGGGTAGAAATCGTCTGGTCACCTGCCTGGAAAATCACTCGCATCAGCCGTTATGGCCGCATTGCCCTAGGGATTAGTCCTAAATAAGGCTTTTCTTCTGTTGGAATAGTCTAAAAGTACCTTTATACACCTTGAAACACAGGAGTGAGATCAGTTCTTCTTTACTAAGCGGAATTTGTCTCATTCCTTTTTAGCAAAACTATTCTTCCTTTTATTCATAACATTCTCCCAGGAGGTTTTATGCCAAAAGATTCCCCTCAATCTTTGTCAATCAACTGGAATATGCTCTGCCTAATTCAGTTCTGCTTGGCCATTCTGGTCATTTTACTGCATGCCGGTCGGGTCTTTCCTCAAGATAGCCTTCACTTTATCCAGAAGAGTCTTTTTAGCCGCACCGCTGTTCCCTTTTTTGCCATCAGCTCCAACTTCTTCTACCAGCATCAACTAGTACAGGGACATACTCCGCTTAAACATCTCATCTTTTCCCTTGGGAAAACCTACCTCTTTTGGTCACTGCTCTTCCTGCCATTTGCCCTAATCTATCTGGCACATAAGGCTATCCCCTTAAGCCAAATACCTCTGGCACTCCTTGTCGCTCTTTTCTATACTGGGACCTGTTACCACCTGTGTTACATTCCAGCCTTTTTAACAGGCTATAGTCTTATTCATTTTTTCCGAAAATTTCTCACCCTCAAGACCTGCCTCCTCATCAGTATCATCCTCTATTGTTTTGGGCTTTTAGAAACCTACTCAGCCTACACAGCCGGTAGCCGAATAGGAGACCTCTATCAAGCCTATCGGAATATATTCTGGACAGCACGCAATGGGATCTTTTACATGCCCGTCTTTATCTGTCTTGGTGAGTTGGCTTATTCATTTTATTTTAAGAAGGAAAACTCCTATCCCCTAAAAACTGGCCTTATCCTTTCTATCTTAGCTTTTGCTCTGGAAGGCTGGATTATTTTCCAAAATCAGGGGATTGATAAAAATTTCTTTCTAGCCCTCCTGCCTTTGTCCTTTTTCCTCTTTTCTTGGACCATTCAAACACCGCTTCTCAAGCAAAAAAATTACCAGACACTCCGACTCCTTAAACCTCTCAGTCGTTACTATTATTTTATCCATCCACTCTTCATAGAAATGGGGTTTCTTCTTTTTCCATCTCCTCATCGGCAGGATTGGCAAGAGGGAATCAAAGTTTTCATCCTAACCCTAATCCTGACGCAGGTTTTTGCTTGGATAACAGTCACCTATCAGTCGAAAAAACTTAGATAAATAGTTTGTTCTGACAAAAATGCCCAAAATCAAGACTTTGATCACTTGATTTTGGGCGTTTTTTATAATCTTATTGTCCAAATGGGAACAACTGTGCTTTTTCCCTATGGTTTTTTCTAACTTAAGCCTTGCCTGATTTGTCCAGACGCCAGAAGTCTGTCACAGCCCCCTTAGCGGCTGAAGAAACCGTGTGGGCGTACTTACCAAGAACACCACGTGAGTAGAGCGGTGGCAAGACCGTCTCAGCCTTACGGCGCTCAATTTCCTCATCTGAGACATGCATAGTGATTTCTTTCGTGTCTTGGTCTACCGTTACTAGATCTCCGGTATGCAGGTAGGCAATAGGACCGCCGTCTTGCGCTTCAGGCGCAATATGTCCAACCACGAGACCATAGGTTCCGCCAGAGAAACGGCCATCGGTCAACAGGGCCACCTTATCGCCTTGCCCCTTACCGACAATCATAGACGATAAGGAAAGCATCTCAGGCATACCTGGACCCCCTTTTGGTCCCACAAAACGCACAACAACCACATCGCCATCAACGATATCGTCGTTCAGAACCGCCTCAATCGCCTCTTCTTCCGAATCAAAGACCTTAGCAGGACCTGTATGGTTACGGACCTTAACTCCAGAAACTTTGGCAACTGCCCCATCTGGCGCCAAATTTCCTTTGAGGATGATGAGCGGACCATCTGCCCGTTTTGGATTGTCCAAAGGCATGATGACCTTTTGACCTGGTGTCAAGTCTGGGAAGTCAGCTAAGTTTTCAGCAACCGTCTTACCTGTACAAGTGATCCGATCGCCATGCAGGAAGCCATTAGCCAACAAGTATTTCATAACTGCTGGCACACCACCTACCTCATAAAGGTCTTGGAAAACATACTGACCAGACGGCTTCAAATCTGCCAGGTGAGGCACGCGCTCTTGGAAATCATTGAAATCTTCCAAGGTCAAATCAACATTAGCCGCATGCGCCATCGCCAAGAGATGGAGAGTTGCATTGGTAGACCCACCGAGAGCCATAGTCACCGTGATGGCATCTTCAAAGGCTTCGCGGGTCATAATGTCAGAAGGCTTGATTCCAAGTTCCAACATCCGAACCACAGCACGACCAGCCTCTTCAATATCGGCTTGTTTTTCTGCCGATTCTGCAGGGTTAGATGACGACCCTGGAAGACTCAGTCCGATAACCTCAATCGCTGTCGCCATGGTATTGGCTGTGTACATTCCTCCACAACCACCAGGCCCGGGGCAGGCACTACACTCAATAGCCCGAACTTCTTCTTCGCTGATGTCCCCGTTATTCCACTTACCGATTCCCTCAAAGACCGATACCAGATCGATGTTCTTACCGTTGAGGTTTCCTGGTGCAATGGTACCACCGTAAGCAAAGATCGCCGGAATATCCATATTGGCCATGGCAATAGCAGAGCCGGGCATGTTTTTGTCACAGCCACCGATAGCGATAAAGGCATCGACATTGTGCCCCCCCATAGCTGCCTCAATCGAATCTGCAATAATATCACGCGAGGTCAACGAAAAACGCATCCCCTGTGTCCCCATGGCAATTCCATCCGCAACAGTAATGGTTCCAAACTGAACTGGCCATCCGCCCGCATCTTTCACGCCTTCCTTGGCTAACTTACCGAAATCGTGGAGGTGGATATTACAGGGCGTATTTTCTGCCCATGTCGAAATAACACCGACGATTGGCTTATCAAAATCTTCATCAGTCATGCCTGTCGCTCGAAGCATCGCCCTGTTAGGGGACTTGACCATGCCATTATAAATATGACTTCTAATCTTCAACTCTTCTGCCATCTGACTCTCCTTTATAAAGTCTTTTTCTCCCTTCTATTATAGCAAAATTTCCTGATTTTAAGAAGTAGTTTGAGAAAATATTTTCTGAATTTTACAAAATGTTCTGACATTAAGGCATCAAAAAGAGAGCAAGTTCTCTCTTGCCCCTAAAACAGGCTCAGTATAGACGTGGCCACTCTAATCTTAGTACCACATGGAATTCTATCCCACATCACACAAAGGAACATAGATGATATTGCTGAAATATTTTCAACTGGCATTGATGTCTCAAAAGTAAGTCATTTCGTAACTCCTTTTTATCAAAAACAATCGCTAATACTCTGAAGGATAAAACAAAAAACGTTGAAAAATCAACGTTTTCCGCAACGATCTGAAAATACCAGACGTCAATATGGAACCTAGGGGGATCGAACCCCTGACCTTTTGGCTGCCAGCCAAACGCTCTCCCAGCTGAGCTAAGGCCCCTTAATATCTATTATGTGTTAAAATCTAGCACTATCTTCCAAAGATTTTTTTGTCTGAAGACCGCTGGTCCCTGTCGTGCGCTTGAAACATACGATAGAAAAGACCATCAATTGTCATTGATAGTCTTATTTTAGCGAATCTGTTTAAAATTGTCAATACTTTTATTGCAATCAATAGTTCAATCTCACCTTAATGCCATCCTGATCTGTGATAAAGGCTGCCTGCTGCTCTAACTGAATGTCCCAGCCAGCTCTTTTGGCTCTTAGAAGGCATAACTTATAATCTGTTTCCCTGTCAAAATCAATACTGTAGTAGGCCAGCCCTCTCATCCCTTCTCTGCGTTTTAAGAGATTGGGACCCTCCCATTCATTGACCGCCAAATGATGGTGGTAAGTGCCAGATGCCAACCAAGCACCCGTTGGAATGGAAAATTTATCTGCCACTCCAAGAACATCTTGAAATTGATCAGACGACTTCTGACTGGAGGGGCTTTGCAGGTGGACATGGCCCATACGGGTTCCTTCTGGCATCCGATAGGGACCAGAAAAATCTGTCAGCTCAAAGAGCCCTCGTTCATCTAAACTTTCCGTTTTGCCTATGATCTTCCCATCGGGGTGGATATCCCAAGCTTCCTGAGGCAGGTCACGGTAAATTTCAAGGCCATTGCCTTCAGGATCTTGCAGATACAGGGCTTCGCTATAACCGTGATCAGCCCCTCCTATCAGAGGAATCTTATTGATTAAAAAGTGACGAAATATCTGGGACAAGGCTTCTCGACTGGGCAATAGAATAGCTAGGTGGTAGAGCCCCGAAGCCTTCGATGGCATGGTCTGATCCTCTGTCTTAATCAGACGGACGAGTTCCAAAGTTCCTACTCCTAAAATAGCCTCTGTTTCACTGCTAGAAAAGACCGTCATTCCCAGTACCTGTTGATAAAATAGGACTTGCTTTTCTAAGTCAAACACGTTCAACGCCACATGACCTAATTCAAAATCTGATTGGTACAGCATAGTAATCTCTCTTTCTATGCTTTTAGCTTATCACTAATTAGTAAATAAAGCAAGAAAAAGAACTTATGAATCATCCACAGAATAATCTTTCTCTGACGAAGTTGCCCTTTGCTGCAATACCAGCTATAGAGAAAAGTAGCGAAGTAGGTCCTAAACCTTAGACAAGTACTTCTTACGGTAAAGCAGACTTAAAAGGGCAAACCCTGCTATACCCAGCCCCAGATAGATGAAGCTAGATAGAGCAACGCTATGGGGAAGCAAGGTCATGGTCAGCGTTCCAAGTGGCATGAGCAAGATGGCTAAAGTAAAGATTGTACTGAAAACTCGCCCTAAGTACTGATTGGGCACACGACTTTGAACTTGACTGAAAAAATGAATATTAAACATTGTCAAAAAAGCCTCAAAGAAAAAGTTGGCTGACTGGGCTAGATAATTGGCTACAGGCAGGGCAAAGAGAAGCAAGCTGAGGCCAGACAAGGCCAGACTACAGAGCAATGCTTCCATGGTCGATGGCCATTTTCTGGCTAATAAGGCCCCACAGATGGCCCCAAGAGCACCTAAACTTAAAATGCTGGCGTAACTCCCCGTTTGCTGGTAGAGTTGGTCCGTAAAAGGGAGGAGGTAATTAAGCCCAGCAATAAAGGCATTGACACCAGATGCAACCAAGAGGAGGAAAAAGACCTCTCTTTCTCGGACAATGAAACTCGCTCCTTCCTTGATATCCAGTAAAATACGCTTGACAGACGCAGGATCTGGACTATCCTTTGGCGCTGGTTCTGCTACGTCAATCCACCAAACCAAAAGAAAGGAAAGGACAAAGCTCAAACCATCGATGACCAGGGTCATTTGAAGACTGGTCAAATGTGCTAAGGCAAAGGATAAGAGCGGTGCAGATACGCTGATGATTTTTAACACGACTTCTAAGCTTGAATTGTAGGACACCAAATCTTCTTTAGCGACCACCATTGCGATATAGGACTTATTAGCTGGGCTGGCAAAGGCAGACGATATGGCCAGAATAACATTGACAAACAAAAGAGCATAGAGCATCACCCCATCATTTGAAATCAGGGCAACACCAAAGCACAAGAGAGCACAAAGAGCGTCCGTCACCAACAGAATCTGGCGACGCTTGAAGCGATCTGCAACAGCCCCACCAAAAGGGTTAAACAAAAGCGAGGTTACTTGCTCTGTCAGCTGGTAATAACCCAAAAACTGCTGCCCTATTGCCCCCATTGAAGCGATCCAAATCGTGTTGCCGTAGTCGTAAACCACATTACCAATTTTATTGACTGCCCTACTGGCAATCAGTTTAACCATAGTCTTATTCATCACTAAAACCTCCTTTTCTCACAGACCTATTATAGCCCGTTTGAAAAGGAGGTTGAACTTTTTTGCATATTTGTAAATTAGGCTTCCTGAATCCATCGCTCAAAATGCGCCTGATAGGTTTTGGCATGATGGTCTGACCCCATCCAAGCAAAACTTTGAATGGCATGCTCCATATCACTTATCCCGCTTTTATCTCCTTGTGCCTGCTTGAGAAAGCCTTTGACATAGAGATAAATCAGGCGGTGATAGGCCTTGCGTTCATTGGTGATTAGCGGTGCTAGCACCTTGTCATAACGGCTGGCATGGCCTAGCTCTCCACGCTCCACCATGGTCTCCATCACATTCAGTAGCGTTGTTTCCACCAGATTTCTGTGGGTGGCAATCTCTTGGTAAAATAGTTTGCGCTTGACGACCTCATCGACCATCCGACAGATACTGGCCGTGTCATAAAAGCGATAGAGGTTGCCGATCAAAATCAACTCATTAATCTGCCACTGCTCGGTGCAAAAGAGATGGTCTGACACCAGGTCCAAATCAGTCTGTGTCAGAGGCCGACTGCTGTCCAGCTCTGCTATGGCCCCTAGAAAGAGCACACGGTTCAAGCTAGCCAAACGGTTGTTAGGGTCCGTAGCTAATTTGTCGTCTTCTGCTGCCACCATCGCCGCCAGACCAGCTAGATTCCTTTGGTAATGGTACTTGGCCATCTGAGCCATGAGGCGAATCTGCTCAATCCGCTGGTAGTTGTTGACCCGATCCATAAACTCATCCGCTGTCAACCCGATCTTCTCCAAAATGTGAAGGAAGCGGCTCAGAGACAGGTCCGACCGGCCGCACTCAAAACGAGACAGTTGGGCAACTGAAATCATCTCATCTGCCACGTCCTGCAAGGTCAGCTGGCGATTGAGTCGAAACTCACGAAAAATAGGACCATAGTCGGGCATGGAAACTCCTTTCGTCTAGCGTATTAATGGGGTAAGCGCTCTAGTCCTCCAACTCCTCATTCAAGGTCTCCCACTCCTCCATAGTGTCAGCTTGACGGCTAATATCATCGAACTACTTCTGCGGCCAATCTTGAAGCCAGGCATCTTCAAGCAAGTCGTCCCATTTGTAGTAGACCTGGTCACAGGTGATGTGGTACTCGATGAGGGAACCACTTGTATCCAATTGACAATAGGTTTTGACTAGCTTGGCAACGGGGTCAAAGTTAAAAGACAAGACCTCAATAACTTCTTTGAAATTGTCCAAAGAAATCTAGTAACCATCAGGTGCATAAGCAACGATGGCATCAACCAAACGGGCATTGACCATCTCAACCTCAGCTGGACCAGTATGCTTATACCGGCCTGTTGGATTGAGGGAATGGGCAGCAGAGACATCAAAACCATCTGCGAAACGCCAAACGAGGTTATCCCCAATGAAAACATCAGTCAACAGAGCCTCATGCAAGGTCAAACAATCGTCTGTCGTGACAACTTTATACACTTATTCCAACTCCTCACTCAAGGTCTCCCACTCTTCCATCAGTTCCAGTTGCTGACTGTCCAGCACATCTAGCTCTTTCTGGAGGTCGGTCAGTTGGCCGATGTCGTTGGTGGTCAGCATGGCTTGGTTAATCTCTGCTTGGCGGTTTTCTAGGGTTTCTAGCTGGTTTTCAATCTCGTCGATCCGGCGGGCTAATTTGCGGCGTTCTTTTTGGTCTGCCTTTTGGGACTGGTAATCGCTAGCGCCAGCGGATGGGGTGTCAGTTGGGCTAGCTGCTATCAGCTGAGCAGCTTGATGTCTAGCTTCCTGCTCTGCTTTTTTCTCCACATAATAATCATAATCGCCCAGATAGAGGGTCGAGCCGTCTGCTGAAATGTCAAGGATTTTGGTAGCAACACGGTTGATAAAGTAGCGGTCGTGGCTGACAAAGAGCAGGGTGCCGTCAAAGTCAATCAGGGCGTTCTCCAGGACTTCCTTGCTGTCGATATCCAAGTGGTTGGTCGGCTCGTCCAGCACCAGGAAGTTATTGTTTTCCATGGAGAGTTTTGCGAGGAGCAAGCGCGCTTTTTCACCGCCAGACAGCATGGCAACAGACTTTTTGACATCATCGCCAGAGAAGAGAAAGGCCCCCAGACGGTTGCGAATCTCCACCTCTGGCGTGGTCGGAAAGGCGTTCCAGAGCTCGTCCAGAACAGTGTTGGTCTTGGTCAGGGCCGACTGGGTTTGGTCATAGTAGCCCATCTCGACATTAGCCCCCAGGACTGCCTCGCCCTCAATGAAGGGCAGTTGCCCGACCATAGACTTGATCAGAGTGGTCTTGCCAATACCGTTTGGACCAACGATAGCAATAGCGTCATATTTTCGGACGTCCAATGAAATAGGCTTTGCTAAGACCTCATTGCCATAGCCTATGGCGACTTGATCAAGGGTCAGGACCACATTGCCAGAAGATTTCTCTGACCTGAAGGTCATATTGGCAGATTTTTGCCCAGCTTGGGGCTTGTCCAGTCTCTCCATCTTTTCCAATTGCTTGCGTCTAGACTGAGCCCGCTTGGTGGTCGAGGCACGGACGATGTTGCGGTTGATAAAATCTTCCAGTTTAGCAATTTCCTTGGCCTGTTTCTCGTAGTTCTTGGCTTCCGTCTCCAGTTTCTGGGCCTTGAGCTCCATAAATTTGGAATAGTTGCCTACATAGCGGTCAAGAGAATGCGGGGTCAAGTCCAGCGTGATGGTGGCCACCTTGTCCAGGAAATAACGGTCGTGGCTGACGATAATCAGGGCCCCTTGGTAATGGGTCAGGTAGTTTTCCAACCAGGCAATGGTTTCGATATCCAAGTGGTTAGTCGGCTCGTCCAGGACCAGCAGCTCTGGTTTCTCCAAGAGCATTTTGGCCAGGGCAAGACGGGTGTTCTGCCCGCCAGACAGTTCGGCAATAGGAGTCTCCCACATGGTCTCGTCAAACTTAAAGCCGTTTAGGATCGCACGGAGGTCCGCTTCGTAGGTAAAGCCACCACGACTGCGGAAGTCCTCCGATAGCTGGTCATAGTCTGCCATCAAGCGATCAAAGGCAGCACCTGTCAGCTCTGCCATTTGTCCCTCCATAGCCCGCAAACGCGCCTCCATTTTTCTTAGGTCATCAAAGACAGCCAGCATCTCGGCGTAGATGGTCTTGTCGGATGAAAAGCGACTATCCTGGGCCAGATAGGAGAGAGACAGGTCACGCTTCTTGCTGATGTCGCCAGAGGTCGGGGCCTCCTCGCCCACCAGAATCTTGAGCAGGGTGGACTTGCCGGCACCGTTTCGGCCGACCAGGGCAATGCGGTCGCGCTCGTCCACCTGGAGGGAAATGTTATCAAAAAGGACATCGCCCGCAAAGGAGCGTTCAATCTTGTTGGCTGAGAAAATAATCATGGGTCTATTATAGCACAAAAAGCAAGGAAACATCCCTGCTTTTCTCACCATTTATCAGCTTTTAGGGCCTTGACCAAGTCAGGAGTCATCCGTCTGGTGCTACGGACTGCTTTGACACCGTGTTCTTGCAAAAAGGCAATGGGGTACTGGTCATCTGGAAAGGTCGCTAGGCACTCCAGCACCATCTCCTGCCGATCAGCATGGAGCTCCACCACCCGACAGGCATAGCGCAAACAGCGGTAAGGGGCTGTCAGATAAATGTAGACCACGTGCCCAACAGCCACTCCTTTTTTCTGGGGCCAAGGCACAAAGCGACTAGCCGCAAATTCCTGGTCAATATCATACAATTTGGGGTTAGCTGGAATCAGCCAATAACCATCAGTCACAGCTGCCTGTCCCTGACCTTGGGCGACCAACTGACGGCTGGTCGTCACCAAATCAAACAGTTCCTCATCTGGTAGGCCACCATTCAAGACCACCGTTACCCAGTGGGTCTTGTTCATGTGGTAGCTGGGGTAAATGCTAGGTTTAGCCAGCAAACTGCCCTTATCGGTTGGGTTAATTTTGAGATTAACGACTTCAACAGATGCTGCTAATTGGTCAGTTGAGTAAATTTCCTGTCCCAAGTCTAATTTCCCAAAGGGCATGGTCATAGCAAGGAGGTACCACTTCTGATTAGCTGGATGACGGAAGGTGAAAATTCCCTTGAAGCGCCCAAACTCCTCTGGCGCGTCATTATAGGCTGTAGCCAGATATGCTTCCAGTCGATAACCTTGTGAGGATTGGAGGGCCTTCTCATAACAGCAAACTCCTGCAATGCGCTCCAAAAGTTCCTGATAAGCTTCGCGAACTTGGCCAACAAAGGCCCCTACTTGATTGGTTCTAAAGGCAGTGTATTCTTCGCCTAGATCTGTATCCATCAGCTGACCAAGCAGTTGGCCTTGCTCTGTCACCTGTATGCGAGCTTCGAATTGGCCATCTAGGAGAGTTTCATGATAGCAATACTGGTCCGATTCTCTTTGAAAACCAAAAGCCAGTAGCTGGTCTTGGTCAAAGGTCTTATCTTGGAAAATCTGCTCTTCTACTAACATCTTTATAAAATATTATCAAATTCTTCTCGAACAGCTGTCGGCCAGACGCTGGACTGGACCTCACCGATATGCTTTTTACGGAGCAGGAACATGGCCAGACGGGATTGACCGATACCGCCACCAATGGACAGAGGAAACTCGCCAGCCAAGAGAGACCGGTGCCAATCAAAATTGAGGCGCTCCACAGTGTTGGTCAAGAGGCACTGATGGCGCAGGGCTTCCTGGTCGACCCGAATGCCCATTGAGGACAATTCAAAGGCTGTTCCAAGTTCCTCATTCCACACCAAAATATCCCCGTTCAAGCCCTTGTAGCCCGCTTCAGAGGGCGTTGTCCAGTCATCGTAGTCAGGAGCTCTACCATCATGCGGTTTACCGTCTGCCAACTCGCCACCGATCCCGATTAGAAAGACCGCACCGTACTCCTTGGCGATGGCATTTTCCCGTTCCTTGCTGGTCAAGTCCGGATAGCGGGCAACCAAGTCTTCCGTGTGGATAAAGGTAATCTGCTTGGGCAGGACTGACTCGATATCATAGCGGGCTTCGACTGCTAACTCGGTCAGGCGGATAGCCTTGTAAATCTGCTCCACAGTTTCCTTGAGATAGGCCAAATTTCTTCGCCCTGTTGGAATGACCTTTTCCCAGTCCCACTGATCCACATAGACCGAATGCGTCGGATCTAGTGAATCTTCATCAGGTCGAAGAGCCTTCATGTGAACAAAGAGACCTTCTCCTTCATTGAATCCGAATCGTGCCAATGTATGGCGTTTCCACTTGGCCAAAGAGTGCACAACCTCATAAACCGCGTCAGGAATCAGTTTGACATGGACGGTCACAGCATTTTCTACCCCAGATAGATTATCCTGCATACCATCGCCAACTCGGCTAAGAATCGGTCCCTGCACCTCAACGATATCCAACTTATCAATCAAGTACTGGGTAAAGGTATTTTTAACAAATGAAATTTCTTCTTGCTGATCAATAAAACTTTTTTTCATAGGTACCCTTTCAAAAATAGATAGACCTATTGTACCACTTTTCAAAAAAAAAGAAAGATGAAACCAGCTGATGAGGCTCATTTCATCATTTTTCTTATTTAAATGCCCCTAAAATCCCTAATCCTTTTTAAAGCTGTTGCCAAACTTTCGCTTTGTAAATCAACCAAACAACAATAGCCAACAGGGCAAGCAAAAAAACAAACCTGATCAAGCGCGATAACCATCGCCAGAGGACTATAAGAATCAGGCTAGCTACCAACCAGGCCCAGGAGGAGGTCTCCAAGAAGTCTTCAAAGGCTAAAAAACTGTTGTTGGTCAAGCTTTTTAACCAATCTGGTGCATAGAGTGCATATTTTTCGGCAATCCCTGAAGTCTCTAAAAGATTTGAAACGGTAACTCTCAGCCAGATAAAGAGGCTGCTATTGAGCAAGAGCAAGAGCAACTGCTGGGGATAAAGATGGGCTAAATAACGTAAGGTTTTCATGGCTTACCTCCTTGGATTGGTCCTTTTCGGTGACACGAATCTATAGGCACCGTTTTTTCTAATCTCTGCTAAAAATCAGCCCTACAATCGTAGGTTCCATCATAAACAACCAATCTCAAAAAAAGCTTAAACCTTCTAACAGGCCATTTTCTTGCTTAAATCCAGCAAGCTACTAGTGAAGAATAAGGAGGTACCAATTCTTAGACTTACGATAGGCGCTCTTCCTTGACGTAGTTAATCGGCAACAGCTCCAGGAACACATTTAGCTGCTGCTCCCAGTAATACCATTCATGACGGCCTGGCGAGGTCCGATAATCAAGCTCTAGGCCCAGTGACCGAAAATCCTTGATTGCCTTTTGATTGGTCTCAAAGAGAAAATCCTGCTCACCACACCAGGCGTAGAGCTTGGTTCCTCCGTCAAAGCCTTTGGCTGCGATCAGCAGATTATTGTCACTGGCCTCAAAGGCTGAATCCTCGCCAAAAATCCCCTTCCAGTAGGCAATTTCTTTCTCGCTATCTCCTCGTAGGCTGGTATCAAATCCTAAGGCACCTGAAAATGACCCTGCGTAGGCAAAGCGATTGGTCAAGAAAGCCAATTTGAAGGCACCGTAGCCTCCCATAGACAAGCCCGCGATAAAGGTCTTCTCACGCTTTTGCGTCATTTGGGGAAAGAAACGCTTCAAAACCTGAGGCAACTCCTCAGCAATCGCATCATAATAATCAACCCCGTAGGTCGTGTTGGTGTAAAAACCATTTTCCGTATTGGGCATGACGACAATCAAGTTAGTTTTCCGAACCAGCCGTTCCAAACTGGTCCGAGACCGCCACGACTGGTGGTTCCCTCCCATACCATGCAAAAGATAGAGCACCGGGATATCCGTATCTGGCTCATCTGGCTCCAGATAATCCCTATCTGGGTAAATCACACTGACCTGGCGATACTGTCCCAACACTTGAGATGAATACTCTATTTCAAAAACAGCCATAAATCTTTCTCCTTTAAAAATGTAGGTAAATAAAGAACCTGTATCTCAAAAGTAACACATCAACCATGAGGCTAGGAGCACAGACCCTTTTAGGTTGGCTTGCTATTGCTCCTAAACGATCAAAGCTCAGGCTGAGCTGAGCTAAGACCAGGTCCCCCAGTCTCTTCCATATATTCTGCTACTTTTAAAAATACAGGTTTTTTCATGTCTAGCGGACTTCCATCAATACAGGAAGCACAGCTGGCCGACGCTTGGTCTGGTCAAAGAGGTATTTGCCTAATTCATCACGCACCAAGTTTTTCAGCTCTGCCCATTCGAACTGATCCTTAGCCAAATAGTCTTCGACTGCACGATTGGCTAATTCAGCCGCCTCACTCAAAATATCCTTGCTCTTTTTCACATAGACGAAACCACGTGTATGAACCTTAGCCTTGGCAATGAGTTTCCTCTGCTTGCGGTTAACCGTCATCGCCACGATGAAAATACCATCTTCTGAGAGAATCTTACGATCCCGCAGGACTACATCGCCCAAATCACCAATGGCCTGGCCATCCAGCAAGACATCCCCTGTCGGCACAGAACCGCTATGTAAGAAGTCACCGTCTTCGTACACCATGACGTCACCGCGCTTCATGATGAGGATATTTTCAGGTAAAATCCCCACCTCTTGCGCTGCATCTGCATGGGCAGCCAACTGGCGGTACTCTCCTTGAATCGGGAAGAGGAATTTTGGCTTCAGGATATTGATCATCATCTGTAGGTCACGGAAATTGGCATGACCTGATACTCGCAGATTATTGGTAACAGACTTGACTTCACCGCCTGCCTTGTAGATCAAGTTCTCTACCCTAGCCACAAAGGCTTCCTTGGCTACTGTCGGTGTCGTTGCAATAAAGACCGTATCCCCTTCTTTGATGCTGATATAGCGGTGACGACCAACAGCCATCTTACGAAGCCCTTCCAAAGGCTCACCGATTCGGCCTGTCTCTAAAATCACCAACTCGTGATCTGCAAAACGACTCAGATCCTTGGGCTTAATCATCAAACGTTCGTTGGAAATCTTAAGTTTATTAAGCTTCATCGCTGTGCGGACAATATTTTCCACGTCAAGCCCCGTCAACAGTACCCGTCTGCCGGTCACATCAGCGGCATCAAAAATCTGCTGAATCCGTGACAAGTTGCTGGCAACAGCCGCCACAATCACACGCCCTTGGCAATCACCGATGACGTTGGCTACTTCGTCTGCCACTTCACGTTCGCTGGCAATTTGGATCTTACTGTCCGCATTGGCCGAATCACTAAGCAGGGCTAGGACCCCTTCACGGCCAATTTCAGCCAAGCGAGCCAGATCCGTCTGATAGTCCTCGGTCGCTGCCTGGTCAAATTTGAAGTCGCCAGTGTAAACAATATTGCCAGCTGGCGTTTTAAAGACCAGCCCCAAACTTTCTGCAATCGAGTGGGTGGTCTTAAAGAAAGACACTTCCGTCACCCCAAAATCAATCTCAGTCTCGGCATTGATAACATGAAAATCGTTAAAGGACTTGGTCGGGGCATAATCTTTGACCACTAACTTAGCCAATTCAATCGTTAACTCCGAACCAAAGACAGGCACCTTGACCTTGGCCAACAAATAAGGCAAGGCTCCAATCGCATCCGCATGCCCGTGGGTCAGAAAGACCCCTGCCACTCGGTCCTTGTTTTCTTGGAGGTAGTCCATATTTGGGATGACCAGATCCACTCCCAACTGGTCATTTTCAGGGTATTTCAGCCCCGCATCCATAACAAAAATCGTCTCTTCAATCTCTGCCAAATAAAGGTTCTTCCCATTTTCACGAACCCCACCCAGCGCCATAATTTTAATCTGCTGCATTGTTTCTCCTTTTTCTTGTCGGACTTTCTAAAGTCAGGAGGCTAAGTGCCGTCCTCCTAAAAGATCAGACAAGTCCTTGTTTTCTTTACGACGGTCCTCGGTCGCCAACGGTTTGACCAAGTCGCTAACAGTCTAATCCCTCTAAAATCCAGATGAAAGTCAACTGAAAACGGACTAGCCTAGACATTTCCTAGCGCTATTGGTTTTCAATGTTTTTCACTCAATTGCCGAGGGATGCTGGCAAGCTCTCCTTGCCTATCCCTATTATTATACCCTATTTTTGGTCTAAAAACAAAAGTGGAGTGGGGCAAAAATCAATGATAAAAACTAGTCCACAAAGAACTAGTTTTTTCCAAGTTTATTTTAGATGATAGTAGAATCAACTGCGGCACCTTGTTCTTCAGTGTACAATTTCTTATCGTAAGCACGGATGAACGGGTAGTATACCAAGAAGGAAGCCAAGGCACACACTAAGGCCACTGGAATAGCTTTGACATCTGCTGTTCCTAGGAATGCACCGATACCAACTGGTGTTGGCCAAGGCACATTGGCGATAACTGGACGAATCAACTGCAAGGAATTAACCACATAGTAGATTGTCGCAGAAGCCATTGGTGCTAAGATGAATGGAATAGCCAGCGCTGGATTATAAATGATAGGAATACCAAAGATCAATGGTTCGTTGATGTTAAAGATACCTGGTACCAAGGAAGCCTTACCGATAGCACTCAACTGCTCAGACTTAGCACGTGTTGCCAACCAGATACAGAGACCTAGAGTTGCCCCAGAACCACCAGCGATAACAAACATGTTAGACCACTCACCAGCAACCGCAAAGTTAGCACCTGCAGCATTGGCAGACATATTGGCAAGAGCGATTGGGCTAACAAAGGCAAAGACGATATTGGCACCGTGGATCCCTACAACCCAGAGCAACTGCGTCAACAGGTAGATGATCATGATACCGATCCATGAGTTGGTCAAGCCAGATACGAAACTAAATGGAATAGCGATGACTTTGAAAATGTCTGTTCCCATAGCGATAAGGGCACCGTTGAGAATCAAAACAAAGAAAGCTGTTACAAAGCTTGGGATCAAGGCAGTAAAACCACGAGAAACTCCTTCTGGAACGGCATCTGGCATCTTGATAACCCAGTTATTTTTCACGCAGAGACGGTAGAGTAAAACTGCCACAACAGCCATGATGATGGCCGTAAAGATACCAGTCGTCCCGAAACGAGACACACCGTTCCCCATAGCCCAACCATCTACAACAACTGCGCCTTCTTCTAGGTTTTGAATGGCCTTCATCACACCACCATCAAAAATCAACTGAGGCACTGTCATGATAAAGGCAAATAGCGACAGCAAGGCACCGTTAATCGGTGTCAAATTCAATCCTTCTTCATCGGCATAGATTTTAGTTAACTCGTAACCCAAAGCCAAACAGAAGTAAAGCGACAAAGAGCCCATGGTTGCATAGTTAGCAATCATATACAAAGATGTAAACTTATCAAATGAAGCAGCGAAGATATCGCCAACGAATGGCCAAAATGAAAATGCTAATGGAATAATAGAGAATACCAAGAACATTGAGCCAACGATAGTGAATGGCACTGCTGCCATACCTGCTGCCGTAATTGCACGAACCACCTTAAACTGTGCCAATTTCCCCATTGGCCCCATCACGTGGTTCTCTAAGAAACCGAATAATCCACCTTGATTTTCCATGTGGATAACCTCCTCCAAAAATTTTTTATATTAGACAAATTTTTCTAGTTGCTTGATCCGCTGATAGGCCTTGTCCTTATTGTCCGCAATAAGAGCAATCCGCCTAAGATTCAACAGAGCAAGCCCAATACCAAGCAACCAGATCAGAGATAAAAAGACCTTGGTAGCTGGTGAATCACTGAACACTGGATAAAGCAGTGTCAGTTGTTTTGGCAAGTGGCAAAGCGCCAAGAGAATGACCAATAAGAACAGTTGAACCTGAAAGAATCGTTTGGTCCAAGCTAAGTAAACCTGATCCGTACCGTACATTCTAACCTGCTCAGCAATAGCCAAAATGCTCAGGGCTAACAGGCCGATCGGTAAAAGTCCATACCAATTCCAATTGAAACAAATGGCTAGCAACCAGTAAAGGTTGGCGAAGAAGAAGCCTGCTAAGGTATAGCGAATCAAGAGATAGCGGCTAAACTTGGTACTCTTCAAGGCCGCCTCTTTTCTAGCCTGCTCCGCTTCTTGCTTTCTAATGGCCTTTGAATGAATCGCTTTTGTCATAAGATTCTTCCTTAAGGCACGCGCTTATAGAGTTCCAACATTTCAAGAGCGACTTCTCTCAAGGTCATGGTGGTCATCAAGTGGTCTTGGGCATGGACCATAATAATTTCAATCTTGATCTCTGTCCCGCCAGCATACTCGTGCAAGAGCTTGGTCTGGGCTTGGTGGGCCAAGAGCAATTCCTTGTTGGATTCTTCTAATTTTTCTGCAGCTAGGTCATAGTTGCCCTCACGCATGGCTGCAAATGCTTCATGGACAATAGTTCTTGCGTTGCCGCTGTTTAAGATAATCTCAAAGGCAACAACTTGCACATCTTCTGGATTCATGATTCTCCTCCTACTTCTATCATTATGTTTCTAAAGGCTTCAAAAGTCTGGCAAGCCAAGAGTTTTTCTTGGATCTCTGGCCGATCAACTAAGTCGACAATCGCCTTGGTTAAGACCTTTAAACCATCGTTGCTTCCCTTGCTCAGTGCAGGGAGGAAGATAAACCGTATCTGATCAACCCCCTCTTCCCAGACAAGGCCTTTGGGAATCAAGGCCACTGCCATTTTCAACCGACTAGCGACTGGCTTGATCGGATGCGGAACCGCAATCGCTTCACTAAAAAGGACAGAGCTGAGCTGTTCTCTCTGGGCCATCAAGTCCAGCATACGATCAACAAATGCTTCCTCCTCATCACGGCCTAATCTCGCAACCATCTCACGCAGTAAGGCGTTTTTGTTCGCCCCCCCCGAACCTTCTATCAAGAAGGTATCCGCTGAGAAGTAGCAATCAAAGAGTTGAGCAAAGCTCTCCTGCTCTCCTGCTCCTACTTGCTCAGGACGATAGCCAGAACGGGCTAGGGTTTCAATTTGCTGGCGAATCTCATGCAACTCTTCTTCTTTCAGGAAGACAGAGGTTGTAAAGACGGGCACATTGAAGATCAGATTAGACAAATCGATGGACGAGATAATGAAATCAATGCCCTGTAACTTCTGGTCTGTGATCTCATAGTAGCCAATCACATCCACTATATGCACATACTGACGGAGTTCATTCTCGATACGGCTGCGAAGCATCTGAGCCGACCCATAACCTGTCGCACAGATCACAAGGACATTATACTTCCGCGACTCTTTGAAACGTTCCTGAGCAGCCATAAAATGAAGAGCCACATAGGCAATCTCATCCTCGGACAAGCCATAGGTTGCGAAGGTTGGCATCTGCCTCAAGATGTTTTTGGCCAAGTCAAAGGTAGGCAAATAATTAGCCTTGATATCTTCCAGAAGTGGATTTTCCAGAACAATTTGATTGGCTAACCTCAGATAAAGGGTTCCTAGATGGGTCATCAGACCTTCCATAAACTGAAAATCACCTGTCAATCCAGCAATTTCAATATTATCAGAAGCTTCAAGGCTTTCTACCAATTCCTGCCGCATTCGCTCGATATGGCTTTCTTGGCTGTCGGTCTGACTCAACTGTCCCTTGGCCAACAAGTGTAAGGTGATATAAGCGACTTCTTCTTTGGGAAAATCCAGCCGCGTTGACAAGCTCACACGTTCCAAGATATTCTTAGCCGCTTGGTATTCCTTGCTATGTGTTTGAATCAGTTGATCTTCAATGGCAGAAATTTTAAACCCTTCTGCCAATCGCCTGATAGCCAGAGCGATATGGACCACCAAGTTTTGGATGACAAAGTCGGACAATTTTAATTGCGCTTCTCGGCACTCGTCTAAGACGATTACGGTCAGGGCCTCAAAGTTAATTTTTCCGTAGACCAGCTCATCTCCCACATACTGGTAGAGGCTTTGGAAAAAGCTACTGTTGAAGAAATAGTCCATGATGAACCGCCTGATGGCCTGCTCATCTCCCTTGACATAGACGCCCCTGTTGGCCTTGCTTTCAATGCTCAAGCCATAAGCTTCTAAATCCTTACGGATTTTCTTGAAATCATTGGAAAGGGTCGAACGACTGACGTAGAGCTCCTCCACCAGATCGTCAAAGTAGAGATTCTCCTGCTCTAAGAGCAGCTTGTTGAGAATGTAGCTATGACGGTCGTTGAGGTCGACTTCCTCTGTATTTTTGAAGAGTGGGTCTGTCGGCTGGAATTGTTCCGAAAACTGTCGATAACGGACTTCATCTGCAAACTCTAAGCGATAGCCCTGACCTTGCTTGGATAACAGTGTGACACCATCGATTGCTTCCAAGGCATCCACAATGGACCGGATATAGGTCCTAATGGTACGGTCCGAACAGGACAGATGCTCCGCCAGAGCCATACTAGTGGTAAATTCTTCCTTATGTTGCAATAAATACTGGACCAGTCGTTTTTCCTTATTGGTTAACATGTCCGAGCCTCCATTTCATCAATCAGACTCAACTTTACCATAGTTTCCTTAGAGGCAGCTAAATGGCTTAGATGTTTTCTAAGATTAGATTTGCCATTTTCTCAATACCCATCGGAATTGGAATGTAAGCTTGTGGTGGAATTTGAGCAATCTTGCGACCATTGCGCTCAGCTGCTTCTGAGAACTGTTTGTAGTACATCTTGGTTTGAGGGCTTACCAGGTAAAGATCAAATGTCCCAGCCTCAATAGCTTTGCCACCTTCGTTGGCATTAATCGCATCCACTTCGATTTCATGACCTTTTGATTTCAAGAATTCTGTCGTCTTTTTAGCCATCAAGGAAGAAGACATGCCTGCTGCACAAATGATTAACGCTTTTGCCATAATAATAGCTCCTTTGAGTAATTTTTTAAGATAGTCTTATTGTATACTAAAACGTTTTCACTGTGAATTTAGATTTTTTCCGCATTGATACGGAAGTTCCTGGCGGAAATTTCCGCTTCTCCGACCCATGCTCACGAAAAATCAAGCGAGACCAAGACAGATGGTTAATCTCAAATCTGACAGAACCTTAGTCAGCATCTGGACTTGTTTGCCAAGAAATAGTCTCAATGTCCTTCCAGACGTCATGAGGAAGCTCATAGTCACGCTGCCGCCCACTTCTTACGCCAACTCGTTTTTTCAAAGCAGTTGCTTGCAGACCTGCAAAGAATTGCTTTGGTCAATCAAGATTCTCTCATCTCCTTGGCCCCTAGCCCTTCTAAAATAAGATCTGCCATCAGGGCAATTCCTTTCGGAACTGGGACATAGGCAGGACCAGGGACCTGGACAAGCTCTTTCTGTTTTTTCTTAGCCAGTTGGTCCAGAGCTTCAAAATACATGCGAACCTGAGGGCTCAAAAGATAGAGATCATAGGCAGCAGATTTTTCCAATTCTGCCTTACCGTGACCAACACCTCTAGCAGTGACTAAAATATCCTGTCCTCTTTCTGCTAAATACGCTGTGACCTTTTTAGCCATCAAAGAAGAAGACATCCCGCCAGCACACATGAGTAAAACCTCTTTGGCCATATCCCTCTCCTATTTATACCTGATTTTATAGACCAAGATAATCCCAGACAGGACAAAGGAAACAGCATTTGCCATAATCAGCGGTAAATCCCCAATCCTAATCCCGTGGCAGAGCCATAGGAAAATCCCCGTTACCTGCATGGCATACATGCCCAGGGAAATGCCCGAGGTATCCTTGGTCTGAACAGTCTTGATAACCTGCGGTAGAAAGGCCAGTGTCGTGAGACAGGCCGCAATAACTCCAATCATAACATCTCCTTAAAGAGGAGCGAGCCTGCTAAACCCGCTCCTGTCTATTTTCCAATTTCTAAATGATTTCGCCATTGCTTGCAATGACCGTCTTGTACCATCCAAAGGATTTTTTAGGAGAGCGTTCGTAAGTGCCCTGACCTTCATCGTCTTTGTCAACATAGATAAAACCGTAGCGCTTGCGCATTTCACCCGTCCCAGCAGATACCAAATCGATACAGCCCCAAGGGGTGTAACCCATGAGATCGACACCATCTTCGACCACTGCTTTTTTCATCTCCTTGATGTGAGCCCCAAGGTAGTCAATGCGGTAATCATCATGCACCATGCCATCCTCTTTCACTTGGTCAATGGCGCCAAAGCCATTTTCCACAATAAAGAGCGGCAAGTGATACATGTCTGTAAACCAGTTGAGGGCGTAACGCAAGCCCTCAGGATCAATCTGCCAGTCCCATTCAGAAGCTTTGACATACTCATTCTTAACCAAATCTTCCGTCTCTAGGTAATCATAGTGAGGGTTATCACGGTGATACGAAATGGCAAAGGACATATAGTAACTAAAACCGATATAGTCAACAGTGCCTTCTAACAAGTCTTGCTTGTCCTGATCGGTAATATCAATGTTGAATCCTTTGCGCTCCCAATACTTAAAGATGTGTTCTGGATAGAAGCCATGAACGTGAACATCTGTAAAATAGTAGCGTTTTTGCATGGCCTTCTGGGCCAAAAGAATATCCTTAGGATTGCAGGTCGCAGGATAGATAGGGCACATGGCAATCATGCAACCAATCTCAAAATCAGGATTGATGGCCTTACCGATTTTCACGGCCTGGGCAGATGCGACCAACTCGTAGTGGGCTGCCTGATACATGATTTCCTCACGATTTTCACCTTCTTGGTAGACAATGCCAGAGTTGGTGAAGGGCGCAAAATCTTCTTGGTAGTTGGCTTGGTTGTTGATTTCGTTAAAGGTCATCCAGTATTTCACCTTGTCCTTGTAACGCTTGAAGCAGACTTCCGCAAACCGCACGAAGAAATCAATGGTCTTACGGTTCCGAAAACCTCCGTACTCCGTCACCAGATGGTAAGGCAACTCAAAATGCGACAATGTAACAACAGGCTCAATGCCATATTTCAAACACTCCTCAAAGAGAGCATCGTAAAACTGCAACCCTTCTTCGTTTGGCTTCAGCTCATCTCCCTTAGGGAAAATCCGTGTCCAAGCAATGGATGTCCTAAAACACTTGAAACCCATTTCCGCAAAGAGAGCGATATCCTCCTTGTAACGATGGTAAAAATCAATCGCCTCATGGTTAGGGTAATACTTGCCTTCAAGAACTCCTGGCGTAATCTCACGCGGAACACCGTGACGGCCAGCTGTCATGACGTCCGCCACGCTGATTCCCTTACCACCTTCTTGCCATCCGCCTTCTAATTGATGGGCTGCTACAGCACCGCCCCAGAGAAAACCTTCTTTAAATGTTGCCATACGGCACCTCCTCATTTGATGATCGTCATACTGCCATTATACTCTCCTGAAAGCGATAGCAACATAGAAGTTTTTTCCTTAACGATACGGAAAAAGGAGCTAAACACCTGGTTCAGCTCCTTTCACAGACTTATTTTAAAACACATGCCCGATCGCGTATTTCTTAAGCGGGACAACAATGACTGACTTAGCAGGAAGTCCTGTTTCATTCATAATTAATTGACGTAGCTCAACATCTGAGATGCTGCTATTAACAATCACCATGTCCCCAACTGTCTTGACCGGTGTCAAATGCTCCTGAAAAGCAGGCTTGGTCAAGTCTGGGACTCCATCTTTAAAGTGGATTTGGTATTGAGTTGTTTTTTTGATTTCTTTTTCAGTTGTCATACGGTTCTCTTTCTGGTCTTTTTAAAAGACATGCCTTGCTGAGGGCACCATGTCCCCTTTGTCTGAATCACGGTAGGAAGCTGACCTTAAGCTATTCTCTCTTCCATAGGCCACCCATTCCCCTTACTCCATTAAAAGGCAAGAACTCCTGGAGGGTCTGAAAAACAGGGGTAACCCGGTTGTGTGCAGGCTGCTCGTCTGGCTAAAGATTGGCTTTTTCTAGCAATCATCCTAATTCCCTCCTCTAATTTTTAAGTCAATTATACAGGAAGCGATTCCAAAAGTCAAGAAAAGAATTAAGGCATAACTTCTCCTCACCTTTAGCTTTCATGTCAATTACATAAAATCAGTCAATCAACAGAAAGGAGTTTCTAAATCAGAAAAGAAGAGCTTCCCAAGACTATTAAGGGAAGCTCACTCTTCAATTTCTTCTTCAAAATTCTAGCTAAACAGCTTATTTTTCATCACGTTGGCGATTTTTAGCCAATTGACCTAGCGTAAGAACTGATAATGCTGTAAGGCCGATTGTTGCTGCAATACTTACTGAATCACCAGTTGATGGAAGATTGCGACGTGCACCCGAATTTGGTACCACACGAACAGTAGAAGTTGATTGCCCAGTTGATCCTCCAACCTTATTAGAAGTAGAGTTGGTCGGCTCGATTTGATCAGAAGGTGCCTCCGGAGTCGTTGTCACTTTCTTATAGACATAAGTAATCGTCTTATCCTTGCCTGCTTCTACTTTTCCTGTTGGTGAATCTGATCCCTGTTTAGGTTCTTTTTGAACTAAAACATAGGTCACTCCATCCTTGATAATTTTCTCAGGACGATTGGTCGATGTTGTTGAATCGTAACCAGTACCTGCCTCTGTCCCACTCGGTGCAATCGGATTTGGTGTTTTAATGAGATTGCCATTTTCATCCTCATAGTAAACAGTAACAGTACCTGCTTGCTTGATTGGCGTTTTCTTCTCAACCTTCTTATAGATATAAGTGACAGTCGTTTGGCCTTCTACAACTACTCCAACTTCCTTATCTCCATCCTTGAATTTAACCAACTCATAAGTATCACCTTCAAAGGTAATTCTCGATGGCTTATTATCTTTGGTATCGTAAGGACTAGAAACATCGGCGTCCTTAGTATCCGTTACAGGAGCCTTGATTTCTTTTCCTGTCTCATCAACATATTTAACGATGACTGATCCTTTAGGAGTCGGCGCTGGTGTTTCAACCTTCTTATAGATATAAGTAACGGTCTTCTCACCCTCTTCAACTGTACCAGTTGACGGAGCTCCGGTCTCATCTACCTTCACAAATGTGTAACCTGGGAAGTTCCCTACGCTAGTAGAATAGTCTGAACCTACCTCGCCATCACGAACCACGTCGCTTGGGCCTTCAAGAACAGTACCATCTTCTGTGATGTGACGAACAAGGACGGAACCGGTCTTAGGATCTGGAGTCGGTGCTGGTGTTTCAACCTTCTTATAGATATAAGTAACGGTCTTCTCACCCTCTTCAACTGTACCAATTGATGGAGCTCCGGTCTCATCTACCTTCACCAGAACATAACCCGGGAACTCTTTCGGAGTTGTTGAATA
>NZ_JBEPLO010000018.1:0-56310 GCF_040545225.1 Streptococcus rupicaprae
CATGAATCTCACAAAATTGGCCAAGAATCTAGGCTCAAAAACTTCAAAAACTCAAAAACCACACAGTGATTCTTTCATCTTGATTGTTTTCAAGATAGAAGTCACTGTGTGGTTTGATTTTGAGGCTAGTTTTTGCCCGGCCTCGAGGAGGTTGTTGTAACTGTTCATGTAATTTCTAATCACTATTTACTTCAAAGCAAAAGTATCCATAAGGTAAATCTTCGTCTTTCAAATCACAGAGTTCATATAACCACTTCATCATTTGAGGAATGCCTCGTTCCATCAAGAACTGTTTGTAGGTCAAAATAGCACTTCTAAAACTGTCAATATCGCCATATTGAACCAAGAAGTTACTTCTCTTTAAATCTTCATCAGTGACATAATTGTCTAAAAGATTATATTCCGCACCTGGCCAGCCCCAGAATTTATTTTCTAGCCAAAATTTCTCAGCTTCTTCATCCGAAACATTGTCTCGACACTCGATATAGAATCCTCCAAAATCAAATTCTTCTTGCCAACCATTGGTCTGTGCATTTTTATAAAACGGGATGATACTTATATACCTCGGCAATTCATCTTGTATAAGTAATTCATCAAGTAAGTTGAACAAAGAAAGCAAGGTAGGATAAAAACGATATTTTCCCTCATAATACACTGTATGTTTATAAACAATCTGATTAATTGATCCTTCTTTTTTTACAATCATAGTTCTCCTCCATAACTAATTTAGCCATTCCAAATCATTCAAGTCTGCGATTTGGATAACTTTTTTTGTAACATCATCAACAGCGACATAATGAATGTCATTTACATAGTAATTTGTTACTGTGTTACCTGTAGCTTTATTGATAGAAGTGCTTGTCTTTGTCGGATTATTAATTGTATCAGCAATTTTTTGATTCGTCCACCCTCTTTGTGCTGGCTGATTCTTATAGTTAGGTAACTTGAATTTGTCACTAAAAACAATATCATCAGCTTTGACTAGTTTTTTATTCTTGTCAATCGCATTAATGGGGCGACTGACATCTCCAACCTTATCCGCCGCCTTCCATCGACCATCAGCCTGTTTGATAAAGGTAGAGGCTGTTTTCAGTGTTCGTCCTGTGTCAAAAGCAACCTCTCCGCCTTTTGCAACCCAAGTGCCGACCGTTGCTCCCTTGGTGGATTTTGCAGCGGTAACAGCCGCATGGCTCGACTTGATGGTGCTGGTTGTGCGATTGATCGTTCCTACCGCTTTAGTGACATCATGAGCGGTATCCGCACCTTTTAAGAGCTTGCTCCCTGGAACAACACTAGCAGCCAACCAACCTGCCGCTGCGAGGCGGTTGGCCTTGTCTCCGGTGACGGGGTCTTTTCCAGCAATGACACGGTAAGCATCGTTTACGCCAAGGTATTCTAGGGCAAGTTGCTCCCCTACTTTAAGGGTGGAATCAATGCTATGTTTGTTATTAGCTTTGACATCTGGTTTCCCATGTTTGTAGTAAGACGAAGACACAATGGTCCCTATACCAGCGGCGCTGAAGTCTATCTGGTAGGTGTTGAGGGTTTGCCCCTTGACACCTGTTGGTGTACTAGAGATGAGTTCGCGAGTTGGTAGGTTTTTAGGGTCTTTGGCTTGCTTGATGAGCTTAGGGATAGCTGAAGTGTTTCCAGACGAGATGTCCCGAATGGTTTTGGACCCGTCTGTTTGACTGGTTGAAGGCTTCTTAGTGATTGAAGAACTCGGCCGCCTTACAGGCTTCGGAGTCGGTTTAGCAGCTGGTTTAGTTGCCGGAGTCGGATTGGACGCCGTAAAGGTCGGACTGCTCACTGGTGGGGTGTAGACCGGAGCTGCTGGACGTGCTTGTGCTGGTGGCGCATAAGGTAGCTTGATAGGAGTTGGTTGGGGGCTAGGTTTGGGTGCGGTCGGCTTTTTGCCAACGCCCCATCTTTCCACTTGAACCTTTTGGTAAAAGCTCGTCCCTGTCTGGACGAAGACTTCTTCAAGATTCCTCACCTCATCGTCTGCGCTTTTGTAGAAATAGTCCCTGAAGAACTTGTCCCGTTGTAGGGTTTGATAGAAGTAAGCCTTGAGCTTGCGATCTTCTACACTGGCCCGTTGATAGAAGACTTCTGGTAGGTCCAGCGCATCTTCGCTGGCAAAGTAGGTCTTGAGCAAGCTGTCGCTGGTCAGGTTCTTGTAAAAATACTCCTTTAAGCGCTCATCGCTCTCCAGCTTGGTGTAGAAATAGCGCTCCAGCTCAGCCAAGGTTTCGGGTTTCCCCGACAAAATCCAGTCAATCTCGTCCTGAAGAACGGTCGGCTCTGGTGCGAGGGCGTCCTCCCACTCGGCTGTTTCGACAGGGTTGCTAGGGTCTTCTTACTCGATCCAGTCTGTTGAGAAGTGAGGTAATAGATCCTCTGTTTCCTGTGCTTGAGTCTCCATGATATCTGTGTTAGCACTTGACTCAGTATCTGGTCGGCTCTCGCTATCTGAAGCGGATAGTGATTCTTTTTCGGTCGCTGGAGCCTTGTCGGTTGTCTGAGGATTATTTCCCGAAGAAAGATCTCTGCCCACAGGTGTCTCTATCTCTGCGTCTTTGGTAGTCCATTCGTCCTTGGTTGTAGAGGCGAGATTAGACGAGTTATCTTGGGCTACTGCTTGGTCAGAGAGCTGCGAGGCTCAGTCAATTTGAACTTCTGTTGGCTCCACAACACTTTTTTCAGAATGGCTGATTTTCTTGTCCTTAGCACTGACACTGGATGACAACTTTTCCCCCGTTATGGCATGGTCTAGCACAGGAGGGCTGGTCTCCTGGGCTTTTACGGGGGCAACTTGTCCCAGCAGGGCCAAGATTGGCAACAAAAGCATGAAACATTTCCCCTTGTTCATAGGCTTTTCCTTATTAATTGTTAGTCCTCAAACGCCTTTGAAGATTAAATGAACTATACTAAAAAGTTTTGAGATAAGCAAGTGATTGAACAAGATTATTCTCGTTTTTGAGTAAAAACCGATGGTTACCCTTGACAAACTTCGATGACAGTTGTAAACTATCTATAGTGATTACATTTGTCATCGAAAGGAGGAGCTATGGAAAAAGAAGTCATGTCTAAGGCAGAGTGGCAGGTCATGCGGGTGCTCTGGGCCAATCCTGGTGCAACAAGCTCAGCGGTGATTGCGCATCTGAGTTCAGCCTTTAATTGGCAGGGGGTGACGGTCAAGACCCTCCTGCGTAGGCTCAGGGACAAGGGTCTGCTGACAGCGGAAAAAGAGACTGGCAAGTACCGCTATAGGGCCTTGGTTAGCGAGCAGGATAAACTGGTGCAGGAGATTAAGACGCTCCAATCTAGCGTTTGCACGACCAAGCAGGTGGACCTGCTTAAGGTTTTGCTGGAATTAGGAGAGTTCAGCCGAGCAGACTTAGAAGAAGTCAGCCGATTGGCTCTGGCCAAGAGGGAACAGGCGCCAGATCGAGTGATTTGTCAGTGCATAGCAGGCCAATGTACCTGCGGTCAACATGGAGGAGGATGTCATGATGCAAGAGAGATATAAGGTTAATGGCATGAGTTGTGCTTCCTGCGCAGCTAGGGTAGAGCGAACGGTTAGTCAATTGGCCGATGTGGCCAGCGCCCAGGTCAATTTTGCGACGGAGTATTTGACCGTCGAAAGCCATCAAGCGGATTTTGACTGGCAGACTGTCGTAGATGCGGTCGCTGAGGCTGGTTATGAAGCCATTCCTAAGACAAAGAATCAGCGCCAAGCCTATCAAGCGGATCAAGGTTATCAGGAGAAACAGAGCAAGGCTTTGAAAAGCAAGACGATTTGGGCTATCGCCTTCGCTCTGCCCTTGCTCTATCTCTCGATGGGGAGTATGCTGGGCTTGCCAGTTCCAAACCAACTATCCCCAGATCAGGCTCCCATGGCTTTTGCGTTAGTGCAATTAGCTCTAACCATGCCTGTCATGTGGCTTGGACGCGATTTTTACCAGAGAGGCTTTCGTAATCTCCTCAAGGCCCACCCAAACATGGATAGCCTGATCGCTGTGGGGACTGGTGCGGCCTTTCTCTATGGGCTTTATGCTGTTTGGGCTATTGGCCAGGGGGAGAATCATTTTGCGCACCATCTCTATTTTGAGTCGGTAGGAGTGATTATCAGCTTGATTTTACTGGGAAAATTTTTGGAGCTGAGGGCCAAACGCCAGACCTCTCAGGCCATTGAGCGCCTAATGGACTTGTCTCCTAAGACAGCGACGGTGGTGCGTCGTGGACAGGCGGTCGAGATTGATACAGAGGATATTCGGTTGGGCGATGTGGTACGGGTCAAGCCTGGTGGCATCATCCCTGTGGATGGACGGGTGCTCGTGGGCGAAACGGCTGTGGATGAGTCCATGATTACGGGCGAGAGCATGCCAGTCAATAAGGCTGTAGGCGACACGGTAATCAGCGCGACCATCAATCAGCATGGCAGCATTGACTACGAAGCAACCAAGGTAGGGGAGGATACGACTCTCTCCAAAATCATTCAACTGGTCGAAGAAGCACAGGGGTCTAAGGCACCGATTGCAGCCTTGGCCGATAAGATTTCGCTTTATTTTGTTCCAGTGGTTATCGGTTTGGCGCTTCTAGCCAGTGTCTTCTGGTTTTTTGTTAAAGACGGGGACCTCAGTTTTGCTCTTCAAATCTTTGTGGCTGTCTTAGTCATCGCTTGTCCATGTGCGCTGGGCCTAGCAACGCCTACGGCCATCATGGTCGGGACCGGTAAGGGAGCGGAGCATGGGGTTCTGGTCAAGTCAGGTCAGGCCTTAGAGACAGCTCATCATGTGGATACCATCGTCTTAGACAAGACAGGAACCATTACAGAAGGCAAGCCCCAAGTAACAGATGTGCTTGCTATGGCACCATGGCAGGAAAGGGATATCTTAGCGCTAGCAGCTGCCTGCGAAGCCGGTTCAGAACATCCTGTGGCACGTGCGATTTTAAGCCACGCGGCAACTCTTTGGCAGGAAAAGGCAGAGCAGCCCCCTTTAACCGTGACAGATTTCCAGGCCATCCCAGGCAAGGGTATTGTCGGCCGCTACCATCAAGCTCCGGTAGCTTTTGGCAATGAAAAGCTTATGACCGAGCAAGCTGTAGCTATCGATGGTCTCAGCCAGATAGCGCAAAGTCTGGCCGAGGCAGGTAAGACACCGATTTACCTGGCTCTTGACCAGCAGGTGATTGGCCTGATTGCTGTCGCAGATCAAATCAAAGAAACCAGCCGAGCCGCTATCGCTGAAATGCAAGCCATGGGGCTGGAGGTGGTCATGTTGACAGGGGATCACGAGGCGACTGCTCAAGCTATCGCTAAAGAAGTCGGGATTGCCCAAGTATTCAGCCAAGTCTTGCCCAAGGATAAGGCACAGATTGTCAAAGACTTGCAGGCTTCTGGTCGCCAGGTCGCCATGGTCGGCGATGGGATCAACGATGCGCCTGCTCTGGTACAGGCCAATCTCGGCTTGGCTATCGGTTCGGGAACGGATGTTGCGATAGAGTCGGCAGACATGGTGCTGATGCGGGCCAACCTTCAAGACGTCTTGACAGCCCTCAAGTTGAGTCGGGTGACCTTAAGAACCATCAAAGAGAATCTTTTCTGGGCCTTTGCCTACAACTTGCTGGGGATTCCAGTAGCTATGGGCCTCCTCTACCTTTTCGGTGGTCCGCTGCTGGATCCTATGCTAGCCGGGCTTGCCATGAGTCTGAGTTCTGTCTCTGTCTTGGCCAATGCCCTCCGACTGAAGAGACGGAAACTGTAACCACTGCCTTAGCGGTCTGACTCTTAAACTAGAGATGAGGCTCTTGAGGTCTTTAATCAATTTTTGTTCCATTCCAGCGGGCACCAGATTTATTTTGGCGGTTATCCAGCAATCCAACTTTTCTGATCTTTTGCTGAAAAGTGGGGAAGAGTTGACAAAGGCTCCTTGCCTTGGTAAACTAGCTGACAAGACAAGGCGTTTGGTGTGACAGGTTAAGATGACTGGTTGGATGAACAATTTAGCGAGGTATTTTTAATGGTGGAGAAACAGGCTCAGTACCACAGACGATCAATCGGCGATTATGACCTCCTTGTCCATGAGGACTTGCGTTTGGCTAAGCAGGTTGGTGAACGGCAGGCTTGGCTGGTCTTCTCCCGAGATGGCCAGGCCCTTCATGCCTGTTTGTCCTACGACGCTGAGGCTCAGGCCTTGCAGATTGACCCCCGTTGGCAGGTCGGATTGACCTTCAAGGACAACTTGGTCTCTATTTATCCAGATTATGACCAGGAGCAGAGTCCTTTCGAGGACGATGGAACAGATCTTCCATATTCAAAAGCCCATTTTACTTATCGATTGGAGTAAGCTATGACAGAAAAAAACTATCATCAGATGGCGTTTTACGGAAAAAACATCTTTATAGACGAATCCTTTGGTTTTCACGTGGATGAAGAAGCAAAGACCTTGCTGGTTATTGAGAAGAACTACACAGACTTCAATGCCGTTCTGATCTATCAAGAAGAAGACCAGAGCATCAAGATTTTGCCACGTTGGCAGAGTCATTTCTTGCTCAAGGGAGATGCGATTTACATTTCTCGCGAGGGGCATGGCAATGGCTGAGCAGGCGAGCAAGCAAACCATTACGATTGGGGATTGGCAGGTCACTTTTCCGCAGGACATCACCATCTTTAGGGAGCAAGAGGAGTGGTTGGTCTTTACGGAACTCGTCAGGGTTCTTCATGCCAAGCTAACCTATGATACTAAGAATCAGGGCTTGTCCGTTCAGATCCTGACGAATGAATTTGCTTTTGTACTGGAAAATAGAACCCTTGGGATTGAACGACAAAATCCTCGTGGAAGCTTATTTAACTGTTAGAAGAGGTTGGGAATGACCACCTCTTTTTTGTTAAAAAGTTTGAACCATAGAACTTTTTTGATAAAAAAATCACAAAATAATTGAATTCGGTTCCAAAAAGTATTATAATAAATTTGAAAATGAAAACCATTCCAAAAGGAGGAAAGAAAATGAAAGCAGTAGTTGTAAATCCAGAAGGGACCTATGTGGAAGTTGCGGAGCACGCCATTCGTGCCCTAGAAGCAGGTGAAGCCCTTGTAGACATTGAGTATTGTGGGGTCTGCCATACAGACTTGCACGTAGCTCAAGGAGACTTTGGCAAGGTGCCTGGACGTGTTCTTGGTCACGAAGGGATTGGTGTTGTCCGCGAAGTAGCTCCAGATGTGACCAGCCTCAAGCCTGGCGACCGCGTATCTGTTGCCTGGTTCTTTGAAGGCTGTGGTCACTGCGAATACTGTACAACCGGTAATGAAACCCTTTGCCGTACCGTTAAAAACGCAGGTTACTCTGTTGACGGAGGCATGGCAGAGCAGTGTATCGTAACAGCTGACTATGCCGTTAAGGTGCCAGAGGGGCTTGATCCTGCTCAGGCAAGCTCCATCACTTGTGCTGGGGTAACCACTTACAAGGCCATCAAATGCGCTAAACCAACACCAGGCCAATGGGTAGCCATCTACGGAGCAGGTGGTCTTGGAAACTTAGCCATTCAATACGCTAAAAATGTCTTCAACTGCCACGTGGTAGCCATTGACATTAACCAAGACAAGTTAGACTTGGCTCTTGAAAGTGGAGCAGACTTTGTCGTTAACGGTCGTGAAGTAGAAGATGTTGCTGGCCTTATCCAAGAAAAGACTGGTGGTGTTCATATTGCAGTTGTTACCGCAGTTTCTAAGGTAGCCTTCAACCAAGCCATTGACTCTGTTCGTGCAGCTGGTAAGGTTGTCGCTGTCGGCTTACCATCAGAAACCATGGATGTTCCAATCGTCAAGACTGTCCTTGATGGCATCGAAATCATTGGTTCTTTGGTTGGTACCCGTAAGGATTTGGAAGAAGCCTTCCAATTTGGAGCAGAAGGTAAGGTTGTTCCAGTTGTTGAAAAACGCCCAGTAGAAGATGCTGTTGCGGTCTTTGATGAAATGGCTGCAGGCACGATCCAAGGTCGTATGGTATTGGACTTCACCCACTCACACTAATTTAAAATGTCAAAACCCGAGCAAGCAGTAAAAGGCTTGTTCGGGTTTTGTCTGTTCACTTTATTGGCACTAGTGGTTCTCTGCAAGGGAAAGAATCTACTTGGGAATGTGGTCTGGTCGTTTAAGGAATAAATAGTCAAAAAGCGATTGATTACGACTGGTATTGGATCAAGTCAGACCTTGATTGGGTGTAGGTATTCTTGCTTCAGGGATGAGTTGCGTTTAGGGGAAAATAGTAAAGACATGAAGGGGTATTTGAACATCTCTAAATACTGAAAAATTAATTAATTTAGTCTACAAGGATTTTTATCAATCTTGCATATATTTATTGATTGCACTAAATAAAGTTGGTATAATAAATAAAAATAGTAATTTCAAAGAAATTTAGATTTATCTAGGAGATTTATCATGAGAAAATCCTTAAAACATATACCTATTCTACTGATTTCGGCTAGTTTAGGTATCGCGGTACCGATGTTGTCTACAGACTTTCCAGTCAATAAAGTTTATGCTGAGGAAATCAGTGTTGCTGGAGAGCAAGAACAACGTCAAGAAGCAATAAGAGAAGTGCAAAATAAGCGAGATGAGGTTTTAGATAAGCTTCGGCAGCTGACTGGAAATGAAGAAGCGAAGTCTATCCTTGATCAGCGGTTTTATTGGTTGGCAGACTTGAATAATGATTCGGAGTTGGTGGCTCATTTGAATAAACGATTGAAACAGTTAGATACAGAATTGTTTAAGATAAGCCTACTTGAAGAAGTTTATAATCGCCTGAAAGCTTACAATGAACAAACTCAATCGGAACAGCGTTTCAATTTTTTAGACCTTTATCGGGGAGTACCTTACATTGAACAAGAACTGCCACGTTATTCTTTTGCAGAAGTAGGCATGTTGGACACAGAATTACTAGCTCAATTGAATTGGTTGGCTGTTCTTAACGATGAGACAAGCCTTATTCGTTATCAGCATAGTATCTTATCTCGTTTGACGACATTAGAGGCGTCCATTGAAGAGTTTAAGCCCGTTCGTGACAAGTATAATGAACTTATTCGTTATTTCAACAATCAACCTGAGGAGGTCCGCAAGCAACAGTATCATGACTTTATGGCAGATGCTGTACAGAAGTTAAGCTACACCGTAAGCTATAAAACGTCGTTTAGTCCAGCACATGCTGAGTCGGGCTATATTGGGGAACAAGCTGAAGTTTTAAATCGTCTCAATCGTTTGGAACATCGCATTAAAGGGCAGCTCCTCACTTCAGACCAACTTCAGCGGATTCAAGCTGAATTAGATCAGAAAAAAGCTGACAGTATAACTAAATTGCAAACACTCCCTCATATTAATTTTAAAGGGAAGCCTGAACTACTGGATGTGAACGATTACCGTTATACCACAGTGGGTTCTAGTAATGCTCAGCATTTGCCAGAAGAGATTACCGCAGAAGAGGCTGAAGCTTTTAAAGCTAATAAATTAGAGAATTGGGATAAGTTGCTATATCAAATGACGCTGATGAGTGATAGATTGGAAGCACTTAATCAATTAAATGACCGCTACCAATTAGGACATGAATATGACTTTACCTTTGTGACAGAAGTTCATGCATTCGAAGCTAAACCAGTGAGTCCAATGCCTAGTCGAGTATTGACGACAGATGAGTTTATTGCTGAACACATTTCAGTGAGTAAGCACTATCTTAGGGATATTGAGAAAGGTATTCATCTGATTGGTTATGAACCGTTCACGGATGAGTCTTACCTGAATCAGTTGGCAAACCTCGCTGATCAGAAACTGGCGTTTTGGACGAAAAAACTTGAGACTGAACAAGAATTGGTGACAATTTATAATAAAATTATAGATAAAATTAATCAACTCCCTAAAGAGCAACGTCACAAAGTTTGGTTGGAATTGATTTATCCCAAAAAACATCGTATTACCTACTTGGTTGATGCCATTGCTTTGGAATCGGTGACGGATGAGGCAAGTCTGACAGTTGAACGTTCAGAGATTTTAGAACTTTTGACGATATTTGAGTCTAGACTGGATGGTTTATTGAACAAATCAGAGCAACAACCTCATCAGACAACGCCTTCAGAAGATACAGAGACTGCTTCTAGCAAACAAACGAGTCCAAAACCTCAGAATTCCTCTGGAACAAATACTGTTAATCAGGGGAATTCTCAGAGTAATCAGGGGTTGACGTCATCACCAACTCGTGCAGAGAGCAGGAGAACCTCGGCGATCATTTCCACCGATTCAGCAAATTTAAGGACCAATTTAAATCAGCAAGCATCCTCAGGTTCGACGAATCTTGGCTTCATAAATCCTCGAAAGGGAGATATATCAGATGATAGACAGTATTCTTCGCAGTTATCTCCGAGGGAAATCTCAATTTCTTCTAGTCAGACAGAAGGTGGACAGTCAGCCCAGTCAGTTTTGTCTGACGCTAAAGTTAGTAACAAGAAAAAAACTCTACTTCCTAAAACCAGTGAAGACAAGAGTTGCTTGATTTTTGCCGGTATAGCCCTGCTCGTAGTTAGCCTTGGTCTGATAAAGCCCTCTTATCGACTATAGTATAGGATAATTTGCTAAACGATTGCTGTACTTGCCCTCAAAAATTGGATAATTTACTTAGTTAAAGGATTTAGTTCTGTATTGGGCAGGACTAAGTCCTTTTAGTCTTGTTCGGTTTTTGTCTGTTTATTTTATTGATAGAGATTCTCCAAAACCTCTTGAAACCATTTTCAAAAAATGTTAGAATTGAAAAAGAGACAAGAAATCGCTTCCAAAGATTGTGAAAATAAAAACTTTTGAAAAAGGAGGTGACCAAATAGAAAGGGGGAGTAAGGAGGAGAAAAAACCTCAAAAAAAGATTGTGAAACATGTTGAAAACTATTTACATTTTTTTGGAAATGTAGTACAATAATATTGTGAACAAATTAACAAACTCATAAAAAGGAGTCTATACATGAGTGATAAAGCAAAAAAAGTTGCTGTAGAAGATGTGAATCAAGCGATTGATACCTTGGTTCAAAAAGGGCTAGTTGCCTTGGACGAAATGCGCAAGCTCAATCAAGAGCAAGTGGACTATATTGTTGCGAAAGCTTCTGTAGCTGCCCTTGATGCCCATGGTGAATTAGCCATGCACGCCTATGAGGAAACAGGGCGCGGTGTTTTCGAAGATAAAGCAACTAAAAACCTCTTTGCCTGTGAGCACGTGGTGAACAACATGCGTCACCAAAAAACAGTGGGGATTATCGAAGAAGATGATGTTAAGGGTTTGACCTTGATTGCTGAACCTGTCGGAGTTATTTGTGGTATCACACCAACAACAAACCCTACTTCAACAGCGATTTTTAAGGCTTTGATTTCCCTTAAAACACGTAATCCAATCATCTTTGCTTTCCACCCATCGGCTCAAAAATCGTCAGCGCATGCTGCTCAAATCGTTCGTGACGCTGCCATTGCTGCCGGTGCTCCTGAAAACTGTGTGCAGTGGATTGAAACCCCATCTCTTGAGGCAACTAACGCCTTGATGAATCACCCAGGGATTGCCACTATTTTGGCAACTGGTGGTAATGCTATGGTTAAGGCGGCCTATTCTTGCGGTAAACCAGCTCTCGGTGTAGGTGCGGGTAACGTTCCAGCTTATGTTGAAAAATCAGCTAACATCCGTCAAGCGGCACATGACATCGTGATGTCTAAATCCTTTGATAATGGGATGGTGTGTGCGTCTGAGCAAGCAGTCATTATCGATAATGAGATTTATGATGAGTTTGTCACAGAATTCAAGTCTTACCACACTTACTTCGTCAACAAGAAGGAAAAAGCCCTTCTTGAAGAATTCTGTTTCGGTGCTAAAGCCAACAGCAAAAACTGTGCCGGTGCGAAACTCAATCCAGATATCGTTGGGAAGCCAGCAGCATGGATTGCGGAGCAGGCAGGTTTCTCTGTACCAGAAGGGACCAACATCCTTGCTGCAGAATGTAAAGAAGTTGGTGAAAACGAGCCATTGACACGTGAGAAATTATCGCCTGTTATCGCTGTTTTAAGAGCTGAAACACGTGAAGACGGTCTTGAAAAAGCGCGTCAAATGGTTGAATTCCATGGTCTTGGACACTCAGCTGCCATCCATACAAAAGACGAAGACCTCGCCAAAGAATTTGGTGGCATCGTGCGCGCTATCCGTGTTATTTGGAACTCTCCTTCTACCTTCGGTGGTATCGGTGACGTTTACAATGCCTTCTTACCTTCATTGACTCTGGGTTGTGGTTCATACGGCAGCAACTCAGTATCTGGTAACGTTAGTGCTGTAAATCTCTTGAACATCAAAAAAGTAGGAAGACGTAGAAATAATATGCAATGGTTTAAAGTTCCTTCAAAAACATATTTCGAGCGTGATTCGATCGAATACTTGCAAAAATGTCGTGACGTTGAACGCGTTATGATTGTGACTGACAAAGCCATGGTTGAACTTGGATTCTTGGATCGTATCTTGGAGCAACTTCATCTTCGTCGTAACAAGGTAACTTACCAAATCTTTGCTGAAGTGGAACCAGATCCAGATATCACCACCGTTTATAAAGGTACTGAGCTCATGCGTACCTTCAAACCTGACACAATTATTGCTCTTGGTGGTGGTTCTCCGATGGATGCAGCTAAGGTTATGTGGCTCTTCTACGAACAACCAGAAGTGGACTTCCATGACCTTGTTCAAAAATTCATGGATATCCGTAAACGTGCCTTCAAGTTCCCAGAACTCGGTAAGAAAACGAAGTTTATTGCCATCCCAACAACATCTGGTACTGGTTCTGAAGTGACCCCATTTGCGGTTATCTCAGATAAAGAAAACAACCGTAAGTATCCAATCGCTGACTACTCATTGACCCCAACCGTTGCTATTGTTGACCCAGCACTTGTCATGACCGTGCCTGGCTTCATCGCGGCAGATACTGGTATGGACGTCTTGACCCATGCGACAGAAGCTTATGTGTCTCAAATGGCTAATGACTTTACAGACGGTTTGGCTCTTCAAGCCATCAAGATTGTCTTTGAATACTTGGAGCGCTCTGTGAAAGAAGCGGACTTTGAGTCTCGTGAGAAAATGCATAATGCATCCACTATGGCTGGTATGGCCTTTGCCAATGCCTTCCTCGGTATTTCTCACTCCATGGCGCATAAGATCGGTGCTCGCTTCCACACGGTTCACGGCCGTACCAACGCCATTCTCTTGCCATACGTTATCCGCTACAATGGTACACGTCCTGCCAAGACTGCGACATGGCCTAAGTACAACTACTACCGTGCGGATGAGAAGTATCAAGATATTGCAAAATTGCTCGGACTTCCAGCATCAACACCAGAAGAAGCTGTGGAATCTTATGCTAAAGCGGTCTATGACCTTGGTTGCCGCCTCGGTATCGAGATGAACCTTAAGGCTCAAGGTGTGGATGAGGACGAACTGAAGAAATATTCTCGTGAATTGGCACTTCTTGCCTACGAGGACCAATGTTCTCCAGCCAACCCACGCTTGCCAATGGTTGACCATATGCAAGAAATCATCGAAGATGCTTACTACGGTTATGGTGAGCGTCCAGGCCGTCGCAAATAATACGTGACTCCAACCTAGCTAGAGAAATCTGGCTAGGTTTTCTTGGTGTGTGTAGGCCAAAAAATTGTTAGAAAGACAAGGTTGCTTGCAGCAAAGAAATTGCTCAAGGTTTATGAAACCATAAAAACCCTAGCGCTTGACTGTTGAAACAGCAACGCTAGAGTTTGGCTTAAAACTTGTCTGGCATTTGTTGTGTAGCTTCCATAGAAGCGATAGTCCTACTCGGAAGTTTAGATCATTTAGGGCAAAGGAAAGAGTTTAAGAGTGATGAAAGCTACGAGGACCACAATAGTTGCACTGATCAGGGCAAACATTAGGACAATGAGAGGTTTCTGATAAGGAGCCTTGGCTTTCTCTTCTCGTTTCTGGAGAGAGTCTAGCAGATGACCGTTAGAAACAGCCAGGATCTCCTTATAGGTTTGGACATCGTACTTATTTTTAAAACGCTCAATGCGGTTGGCAAAATAGATAGTTGGAAGGAACTGTAGGACGAGGATTAAGACTCCCCACCATTCTAAAAAATAGACAAGAGGAAAACCAGTGAGCATCATGCTAAGCATGCCAATTAGCATGAAGTAGGTATCTTTATCGAACTGCTTCGGTTCAGAGTGTTGAACGATGGTTTTCATTTCTTCAAGATCTCCTTTGATTAAGTCATCAAGGCTCACCTGAAAGATCTGACTGAGTAGGATTAGGCTTTGCACATCGGGATAGGTATGATTATTTTCCCAGTTGGAAATAGTCTGCCTTGTCACGTAAATCTGTTCAGCCAAATCTTCTTGGGAGAGCTTAGCAATTTTACGGTAATGGACTAGGTGTTGTCCGAGTTTCATGAGGCCTCCTTTCTGTTTCCAGTATAACGAATAGGACTAAAATCGGTCTATCAAATGTCTTTGACATTTGACAATTAGCTATATCAGATTATATCATAGCTTGACAGTTCCTTGACAACCTTGTCAAGGAACTGGTTGAGACTAATAAGAAAAGGGAAAAATTCCTTTTCTTACTAGTTTAAATCCCCTATTTTTTATGATAAAATAAGACAACACTGATCTTTTGAAAACCCATCTGTGGTTGAACTCAGAGAGCTGTTTGAACAGATAATAGATGTACTAGAGGAAAGGAATGCCAATGAAACTTCAAAAACCCAAAGGAACCCAAGATATTTTGCCAGGTCAGTCTGAACGTTGGCAATATGTCGAAACAGTGGCGCGTGAGACGTTTGCCAGCTACAATTATGCAGAGATCCGGACACCGCTTTTTGAGCATTACGAGGTTTTTGCCCGTTCGGTTGGCGATACGACTGATATCGTGACCAAGGAAATGTACGACTTTTACGACAAAGGCGACCGACACATCACCTTACGCCCAGAAGGCACCGCGGCGGTGGTTCGCTCTTACGTGGAGAACAAGCTCTTTGCACCAGAAGTGCCAAAGCCAGTCAAGGTCTATTACATGGGATCTATGTTCCGCTATGAACGCCCTCAGGCAGGACGTTTGCGTGAATTTCATCAGTTTGGGGTGGAGTGCTTTGGCTCCAGCAATCCTGCGACGGATGTAGAGACCATAGCCATGGCCTATCAATTTTTTAACCAGCTGGGAATCAAAGATGTGGTCCTCCACCTCAATACGCTAGGAACACCGGCCAGCCGTGCCAAGTACCGTCAGGCCTTGATTGATTACCTAACCCCTCTGAAGGACCAACTGTCCAAGGACAGCCAGCGCCGCTTGGAGGAAAATCCGCTGCGGGTTCTTGATAGCAAGGAAAAAGAAGACAAGGTGGCAGTGGAAAATGCGCCGTCCATCTTGGACTACTTGGACGAGGAGAGTCAGGCACATTTTGATGCGGTGCGTGAGATGTTGGAAGCTCTTGAGATTCCTTATGTCATCGACACCAACATGGTTCGTGGTTTGGATTACTACAACCACACGATTTTTGAGTTTATCACCAAGGTGAACGACAGCGAGCTGACCATTTGTGCTGGTGGCCGCTATGACGGTTTGGTGGCGCAGCTGGGGGGGCCAGAAACCCCAGGTTTTGGGTTTGGTCTCGGTCAGGAGCGCCTGCTCATGATTTTGGAGGCCCAAGGCTTGGAATTGCCGATAGAGCCAGCTTTGGACCTCTATGTCGCTGTTCTGGGGGATGTGGTCAATACGGCTGCGCTGGAAATCGTGCAGGCGATTCGCCGACAAGGCTTTAAGGTTGAGCGAGATGTCCTAGGACGCAAGCTCAAGTCACAGTTTAAATCGGCAGATCAGTTTGCAGCAAAAACCATCCTGACGCTAGGGGAAAGTGAGCTGGAAGCAGGTCAAGTCACTGTCAAAAATAACCAAACGCGTGCAGAAGTCACCGTCAGCTTAGAAGCCCTCAAAACCAATTTCGTAGCAGTTTTAGAAGAGTTGGGGTAGAAGATAAAGAATAGAAATCGGTAACCCATGAAAAAATCAACTTTCATAAGCTTACTCATCTTCTTAGGTTTCTTGGCTATTACTGTAGCTATTTTTAAACTCAGCCCATCTCAATCGTTTAAGGTTGAGAAAGAAGCGGCTATCTATCTGGTTAAAAATAAGGGCGTGGTCGCCTATAAGCTGTCTCCTGAAGGCTTATCCGAATTGTCTCATAGTCCTGTGACCGTTGCGAAGGAATGGGTCCGGGATATGGTGCAGCGAGCAGAGTTGGATCACCGCTACTTGATTTTTTCAGATGAAGACCACCCCAAGGATATGAATAGTGCTTTGGCGTCTCTGGATTTTGAGACAGGAGAGGTCAGGCGGCAAAAATCTGACAAAATCGCCTACACCTCATCTGGACGAACCGGACGGTATTACTATACCTCAGAAGCAAGCACTGAGGACATGCGTTTGACCGCTTTTGACGGTGAATTGAACGAACGGTTCACGCATACCTTGAAAGAGTCTGTGATGGGTGGTAATTTCTGGTCCATGGAGGATAAAATCTATCTTTCTGGTGCGAAAGCTTATGAGGGAGACTACGAAGACTTTCTGATGGTTTTTCAAGAAGGGAACGAGGGACTGACTCTGATTAAGGAGGACTTGCTCCATTATGATACAGACAAGCGTTATATGTTTGGGAATAGCTTTGTCATTGACGGGAAATTCTACAGTCCAGTCATCGCTTTCCACAACCGTCAAAACAAAGAAAAGTGGTGGACAAATCTGCTGATGCAACTAGATCTAGAAACGGGAGAAAAGAACTTCTTTGAACTTCCGCAACTGGCTCCCTATGCGTTATTTTACATTGGAAATGACTACTTGGCCTTCTCCCATGAGTATGGTACGGTCGGTGGCTAGTCTCCGCGAGGAGGACACTTACGTCCAAACCGTTAAATGTTGGAAAGACGACAAGGTTCTCATTCTAGTTGGCCAGTCCTTGCTGGCCTATGATTTGGTTACAGAGCAAGTCCTGTTTCAAGAACAGGTTATCGCTGATGGTGAATACGGCATTGAAATCTGGGTCAATGAGAGCTAATGGTTGACTTAAAGATTTTGATAGAATGTCATTAGAAATTTCTCTAAACGGACAACTCAAACCTAAAAATCACACTGTTTTACCTGGGTTTTAAACCAAGGTAAGGCAGTGTGATTTTCATTTGGAGTCACAACTTTTCTCAGGAAGAGTTATGGACTAATTTGGTTTTGGCAAGGCACCTACAATCTGATGTGGCTTGTAAGGTTCGTCTAAGTAAGCCATCTCTTCTGGGGTCAGGCTGACAGCAAAAGCGCCCATAAAGTCATCCAAATAGGCTTCTTTAGTGACACCGACAATAGGGGAATGAATCCCTTTTTGCCAGAGCCAAGCTAGGGCAACTTGACTGCGGGTGATGCCATGCCGCTCTGCTAGGGTAGCTACGCGTTCCACAATTGCCCGATCATCGTCTTCGGTGCTATCGTATTTGGCTTTAGCGACAGCATCGGTTTTACTACGAGCGGTATCTGCTGTCCAGTCACGAACCACACGGCCAGCTGCTAATGGGCTATAAGGGACCAAGGCGACCCCTGAATCTTGGCAAAATGGCATCATCTCCCGCTCATCCTCACGGTAGAGGAGATTGTAGTGATTTTGCATAACAGAAAATTTAGTCCAGCCATTTTTCTCCGCCACATACTGGGCTTTTTGGAACTGCCAAGCGTACATAGCTGACGCTCCCAAGTAATGAACTTTACCAGCTGCAACCAAATCATGAAGCGCAGCCATGGTCTCTTCAATCGGGGTATGGTAGTCCCACCGGTGAATGTAGAGCAGATCAATATAATCTGTACCCAAGCGTTTTAGGCTTGCTTCGACTTGGTGGAAAATAGCCTTACGTGACAGGCCTGTTGTATTGCGGCCATCGTCTTGTCCATCGCCAAAGAACAGTTTGGTCGCAATGACGACCTGCTCGCGTTTGGCAAAATCTCTCAAGGCCCGTCCCAAGTATTCCTCACTGGTCCCACCAGCATAGACGTTCGCCGTGTCAAAAAAGTTAATGCCTAGGTCCAAAGCCTTCTTGATCAGTTGACGACTCTGCTCTTCATCTAGGAGCCAGCCCGAATGAAACCCTTTGGCAGTATCTCCAAAGCTCATGCAACCAAGGCAGAGCTTTGAAACTTCTAAGCCTGTCTGACCTAATCTTGTATATTCCATAATAACCTACTTTCTATTTTTGTTTTTTAGCAATAGCAGAGCGACACTCCCTAGTGCCAGGAGGCATAAAAAGACACCTTCGACTAAGTAAATCGCTTTCACCTCTTTTAAGTATAACACATTTTGAAGGATTTTAATGCTGACAGGGGCAAAGGCGGAACCAATGTTAAAGCCCATCAATAGGAGGGCCGTCCGACGTTCGCCACTGCCATCTGAGACCTGATTGGCTAGATTCATCAAATAGGGAATAAAACTTCTAAAAGAGAGGCCAATCGTGATATTGCAAAGCATCACCAAAGCAAGGCTTTTAGTCAAGCCTAAGCTCAGTAAAGACAGTCCCATGCCTGCTAAAGCTAATGGCAGGAGCCAATGTTTGAATAGGAGGACCGCCTTTCCAAAGAGTAACCCAGCTGACATGGCTCCTAATCCCATAAGAGCTAGCGCCAGACTGGCGTCCTTAGCGGATCCAAAACCACCTTCTAAAAGCAGGGCCGTTAGTTTGACGGAGACGCTCATGTAAACGGTAATCAGAATCATCAGGAGGACAATGAACCCCCAAAAGGTTCGATCAATTTTCACCTTTGCCACTTGATTAGACTGCTCTGCTATTTTTCTTCCATTGATCTGAGGAACAAAGAGACTAAAGAGCAGCAAGACGGGTAAGATGATAAGGTAAACCCAAAGCGTCTGGCGCCATCCGCCTGCAATCAGAGAGGCCACTAAGAGCGAGGTCAAGATGCCACCAATCCCCTCAAAGGCTGACTGGAAACCAATCATGCTGGATAGTTCGTTCCCTTTATAAAGGCTGGATGAAAAGCTAAAGAGCAGAGGATTAAACAAACCAATACCGATGCCAAAGCTCACTCGGCTGATGAAGAGCCAGATAAAAGAACTTGTGACCATAGGAGCAAAGCCACTAACCAGGGTTATCGCCAATCCTAACTGGACCGTTTGTTTGTAACCCAGTTTTTCTGCCAAGCGTGGACTAAAGGAAACCGTCAACATGGTAAAGAGGGCAGGTAGAGTAGATAAAAGCTCTACTAGGGTACTGTTGATCTTACTGTATTCCTGGGTAATTTCAGGTAAAGAAGGTAAGAGTACGCCGGAAGAGAGCACGATCACAGAAACCAATAAAAGAGAGAGTTTTTGAAGTCTGGCAGTCATAATTTACATTCCTTTTTGAGATTCCATAGAGAATAGAACCATCCGCTGATGGATGCAGGCGAGAGAAAGTTTGGACTCTGTTGGAGGAGGGATAGCTCCATAGAGCTACTTGTGTCCTGAGGAAGTCTGGCTAGTGACTCTTTCCTGCTTTTTTTCTGTTATTTGACCTTTAGATAGCTTTTCTCAATCTAAGTCTTCACCATTACTTTTGATGACTTTCTGGTACCAGTAGAAGGATTTTTTAGGGGTTCGTTTAAGGCTTCCACGTCCTTCATCATCTCGGTCAACATAGATAAAGCCGTAGCGTTTGCTCATCTGGCCAGTTGATGCTGCTGTGATATCCAAAATTCCCCAGGTAGTATAGCCCATAAGCTCAACGCCATCAATCTCGACCGCATCTTTAAAAGCTTTGATGTGTTGGCGTGTATAGTCAATACGGTAATCATCAACTACATAACCATTCTCGTCTGGTTCGTCCTTAGCTCCAAGGCCATTTTCCACGATGAAGAGTGGCTTTTGATAGCGATTGTAGAGCATGTTAAGTGAACTTCGCAAGCCAATTGGGTCAATCTGCCATCCCCATTCTGTAGAGTTTAGATGAGGGTTTTTGATGGACTTGAATAAGTTTCCCGTTGTTGTGGCATAATCGTCTTCAAAGGCTGAGACTGTCCTTGAAGAATAGTAGGAAAAGGATACAAAATCAACGGGATTTTCTCTCAAATCCACCAAATCTTGCTCAGTCATCTGGATACGAAGTCCTTCACGCTCTATTTTTTTGAGAGCATAGCGGGGATAATAACCACGGGCTTGCACATCAATGAAGAAGTATTCCCCATTGTCACGATGGATGGCTTCTAAATAATCTTCTGGTCGACAGGTATAGGGATAATGGCTACCTCCGGCTAACATACACCCCACCTTATTTTCTGGGTCAATAAGGTGTGCTGCCTTAGTCGCAAGAGCTGATGCCACCAGCTGATAATGGGCTGCTTGGTAGGTTATTTCTGCTGTATTGTCGCCTTCAGAAAAGACAAGACCTCCTCCGACAAAGGGTTGGTGCAAGAGGATATTGATCTCATTGATGGTCAACCAATACTTGACCAACCCTTGATAACGTTCAAAGACAGTTTTGGCATAGTTAACATAGGCGTCTACCATGCGCCGGTCTCGCCATGCGCCGTATTTCTGGATGAGGGCAAGTGGAACGTCAAAGTGCGCCAAGGTCACCAGAGGCTCGATGCCACATGCCTTGAGTTTTTTAAAAATTGTTTCATAGAAGGCTAGTCCTTCTTCATTTGGCACGTCATCATCACCATTTGGGAAGATCCGTGTCCAAGAAATGGACATGCGGTACACTTTGAGGCCTATTTCCGCCAAGAGGTCGATATCATCCAAATAATGGGTGTACATATCAATTCCCTCTTCAGACGGGTAAAAATAAGTCTGTCGGCGTTCCAAATTGGACAGTTTCCCCTTGGCGATAGCCATACGATCTTCGCCCAAAGGCAATAAATCGATGTTATTGAGTCCGCGACCACCTGATCTCATGCCTCCTTCAGCTTGATTGGCAGCTGTCGCTCCGCCCCATAAAAAGTTATCTGGCAAATGTATTTTTTGAAGGCTCATAGAGAATTCTCCTTTCCTGATGTTCCGTTGTTTAGTGGCATTAAACCTGTGCAGTCAAGATTTCCTGGCCAGCTGCCGTAGCTCCCTGTGTCAAAAGCGAAATCTCTGTATAGTTAGTTGTGTTAGTGATAACGATGGGAATTTGTAAATGATAGCCTGCAGCCTTAATTTTATCTGCTTCAAAGCTGAGCAATTTTTGTCCAATCTGCACACGGTCCCCTTCTTGGACATAGGTTTCAAAAAACTGCCCATCTAGTTCAACGGTATTCAGGCCGACATGGATAAGCAATTCAAGTCCGGTGTCTGACAAGAGGCCGATAGCATGCTTTGTAGGAAAGACGGTGACGACTTGACCAGTAAAGGGAGCCACCACCAGTTCTTCGCTCGGCTCAACGGCAAAACCTTTGCCCAAGGCCTCAGAAGCAAACACTGGATCAACAACGGCTGACAAAGGCAGGATATGACCTGCAATCGGATTAGCTATGACTTCATCTGTGATGACAATGGTTTTCTCAGCAGGTGCCTTGGTGGCAGATTCCAGTGTTTCAAATTTTAGGGATAGGAAGTAAGTCAAAAGCGCTGTTGAAACAATTGTAATAACCATAGCTATAAGAATATTCCAGAAAAATCCCATGGTATTATCCCCAATATAGAGAACAACAGCGGGTAATCCAGATGATCCGGTCGCAAATCGACGGACTTGCATGAGACCGGCGTAAAGTCCTCCAAGTCCACCACCAACCATGGCAGCGTAGAGTGGGTATTTTTTAGGAAGGCTAATACCATAAAGAATAGGCTCGGTTATCCCCATATAGCCAGTGATAGCCCCTGAGGTTGCAATTTGTTTGGTTCGTTTATCCTTTGCCCGAATAGCCACAACGGCTGCCGCTGTCGCTTGGGCCATGTTAGACAACAAGGCTCCTGGACCAAAGATGGAGTCGTAGCCAACTTGAGCCATCTGCATAATCCCAAGCGGAGCGATTCCATTATGAATTCCAAACATCACCATTACTGGGAGAAGAGAGCCAATAAGGACAGCTGGTACCCAACTAGCATTGGCGGAGAGATAAGTAAAGATCGACGCTAATCCACTTCCTATAATAGCTCCGATAGGATCTAGTACAGAAAAGGCGAGTGTTCCCATTACCAAGAAGGTTAAAAGAGGGACAAATACAAGTTCAATGGATTTTGGAATAATCTTATTCAAAAACCTTTCCACATAAGATTGGACAAAGACCACCAAGATTGCTGGGATGACCGATGACGTGTATGTCGCTAATTTGAACGGGATCACCCCAAAGAAGTGGATGGGTTCACCAGCTGTGACGAAATTCGTCCAGTTGGGATGAAGCATCATGGCAACCACACCAACAGCTAATATGGGATTTGTTTTTAATTTTTGAGCGGAAGTGAAGGCCAAAATGAGGGGCAGGTAGTAGAAGACCCCATCAGCAAAGGTATTAAGCATGGTATAGGTTGGGCTAGTATTGTCAATTGCTTTAAATACCACAAGCAGGGCGAGCACCGCCTTGACCATCCCTGCTCCAGATAAGGCAGGAATAACAGGCTGAAAGGCAGCAGCAATAAAATCGATGACTTGCTGAGTAAGTGATGCTTTCTCTGTTTCCTGGCTCATTTCTGGAGAAAGTGCTATTAGTGGGATCACTTCTTCATAGACATCTTTAACGTGGGTTCCGATGACAACCTGATGTACACCTGCATTGACTAAATACATGGTTACCCCGTCCAGTTTTTCAATCTTTTCTTTTTGTACCAAACCTGCATCTTTTAGTTTAAAGCGCAAGCGTGTTTGACAATGGTAGACATCCGCAACATTGTCTTGACCACCAAGATAGGTCACAATCCATTGAGCAAGTTCAGTGTATCTTTCTGACATAAGAGCACTCCTTAGTTATTTTCCCTCTTATTATAGCCCCCTAACTAGACAAAATCATCACTTTTCGGTAAACTTGGTATGCGGTTTCATTTTTGGGGACCTAACCGTGGTAAATCTGAAACCAATTGAAACGGGGGAACTGTATGCTAGACAAGATTAAAGAATTAGCTGCCAATAGCCGATCTTCCAAGGGAGCTATTGCGGCCTACCTGATTGAACACCTCAAGGACATTGAGCACCAATCATTGGAAGAATTGGCCCAGGTCACCTACACCTCTAAGGCTAGTTTGGTGAGGTTTGCCCAAGGTCTGGGTTACAAGGGATGGACAGATTTTTTGCCTGATTTGATTGCGGAGCGCTATTATTCAGCGACTCATTATTCTGATGTGGACCACAGTCTGCCTTTCAGCCAAGACGATAGCAGCTCTGCCATTATTCAAAAAATCGCCACGATTCAAAAAGAGAGCCTGCAAGATACCGCAGACAGACTGGTTCCCGAAGATTTAGAACAGGCGGCAACTTGGCTGGCCAAGGCAAGACGAGTAGTCATTTTTGGGCTAAGCCCCAATGAGTATATCGGCCAACTCTTCAGACGGAAACTGCTGACGCTGGGCAAGGCCATTGAGGTTGCCCATGTGGGGGAATTTGGTTTGACGACAGCTTCTATGACCAAGGATGATTTGGCTATTTTGATTTCCTATTCGGGCAGTTCAGAGAGCATAGAGACGCTGCGCTTCATCCCACACCTCAAGGAAAAAGCCGTTCCTATTATCGGACTCACCAGTGAACAGGGTCAGATCTTGCGAGAGGCAGCTGACCTCAGCTTTACAATCTGCACGCGAGAAGATAAGTTCCGAAAAATTGGTAATTTTTCCACCGAAGAATCCATTCTCTTCATTCTCAACAGTCTCTATGCCGTCTACTTTAAACAAGACTATTTCTCCAACTATGTTCACAAAACTCTGCTTTCTAGGCAGTTGGAGGACAAGCGTTAGAGAGATCAGCGGATCATCAAAAAAGGCCAGCAGTCTTCAACCAGGAAGAACTGCGACCCTTTGTTATTTTCTGGTTAGGGGAAACGGTTGGCCAGCGGCTAAAACTTGGATGCGTTCTGGATTGACGACCTTATCCATCAACTCTTGTGGATCCATGTTAAAGGTGTTCATATTTGGGGCATCGACTGTTCCCCAATGCTGGCAAATCAGGTCTGCTTGAGGGTAGGTATTGGCCAGACGGACGGCATTAAGAAAACCAATATGCCAGAAATTGTCCGACCAATCAAAGAAAATAGCATCGGGTGCTGGCATCTCGTACTGTTCAGGCAGGGCTTTGGAATCGCTAGGAACGTAAATCGTCCCGTCAGGTGTTGTGATGTAAAAGCCACAAAGGTCTTCAACGGCATAAGTCCGACCGTACTTGGGATTGTCGCTCTTCCAGTTGTGCCAGGCTCTGGTCACTTCGATCGTTACATCAGCAATCGTAAATTGGTCACCGATGGCATGTCCTGTCGCTGGCAAGTCTTCCTGTTCAATCAGTCCAGCAACAAAGTGCGGTGCATGATACTGATCTACTCGACCACGGGTCAACTGGCGAAAACTCTTGCTAAAATGATCGTTGTCATCATGGGTGATCAGAACCGCATCCAGATGAGGGATTTTCTCCGATGTGATGGGCATTTCGATCAAAAGAGGCATATCAAAATCCTCAACTACAGGATCAATCATGAGATTAGTCCCTCGGCTGTTGATGTGAAGGCCAGAATTTCCCAGCCATCGCAAAACAGTTCCTTGGATTGGGTCAAAGGCTTCTGCACCGTAAGCTTGGGTTTTGGGTGGGGTGGCTTGTTTGGTCATGTTAGTCTCCTTTAATACGAAAGCTTTTCTTTCAGTTTATAGTAAATGGCCTTAGAAAGCAAGTCTTTGCTCAAAATCTGAAACCAGATTTCAAGATAGCGCAGCCAAATGAAACAAGTATGAAATGTCATGAACAATGAGAGCTCAGTTTTGATCTTGTTCATTCTAAGGCTTGCCTTGCCATAACTAGATTTTTATTGCCCTGTCCCGCCCAAAGTCAGGGCTTTTATGTTACAATAGATGAGACTATAAGATTTTTGGGAGAATAGTAAATGACACGTAGTATGTATGCAGGCCGTGTTCGTGCCGAACACATTGGACAGACGCTGACCCTGACGGGCTGGGTGGCTCGCCGCCGTGACTTGGGAGGCTTGATTTTCGTTGATTTGCGTGACCGTGAGGGCATCATGCAGTTGGTGGTTAACCCTGAGACAGCGTCTAGCGATGTGGTGGCTATCGCCAATGGCTTGCGCAGTGAGTTTGTCATCGAAGTGACAGGCGAGATTTTAGCCCGTGAGCAGGCGAATCAAAACCTGCCAACAGGCGAGGTAGAGATGGCAGTTGCCAGCCTTCGTGTGCTGAACGAGGCTAAGACGACCCCGTTTGAGATTAAAGACGGTGTTGAAGTCAGTGACGATACGCGCCTGCGCTACCGTTACCTTGACCTGCGCCGTCCAGAAATGCTGGACAATTTCAAACTCCGTGCCAAGACCACACACGCCATCCGCAATTATCTGGATGAGCTGGAATTTATTGATGTGGAAACGCCGATGTTGACCAAGTCAACGCCAGAAGGGGCGCGTGACTATCTGGTTCCGAGCCGTGTGCACGAGGGGCATTTCTACGCCCTGCCACAGAGTCCACAGATTAACAAGCAACTTCTGATGAACGCTGGCTTTGACCGCTACTATCAAATTGTCAAGTGTTTCCGTGACGAAGACCTGCGTGGGGATCGCCAGCCTGAATTTACCCAAGTGGACTTGGAGACCTCTTTCCTATCTGATCAGGAAATCCAAGACCTCGTTGAGGGGATGCTAGCGCGTGTCATGAAGGAGACCAAAGGTATCGACGTCAGCCTGCCTTTCCCACGCATGAGCTATGATGTCGCTATGAACCGCTATGGGTCAGACAAGCCCGACACCCGCTTTGACATGCTCTTGCAGGATGTATCAGAGCTAGCCAAAACCGTCGACTTCAAAGTCTTTTCAGAAGCAGAAGTGGTCAAGGCTATCGTGGTCAAGGGGGCAGCCGACCGTTATTCTCGTAAGGACATCGACAAGCTAACAGAGTTTGCCAAGCAATTTGGGGCCAAGGGGCTGGCTTGGGTCAAGTACACAGAAGCTAGTCTCAATGGACCAATCGCCAAGTTCTTGCCAGCTATTGAGAGTGACTTGGTCGCTCGTCTGGAGTTGGCTGAAAACGATTTGGCGCTCTTTGTTGCAGATAGTCTTGATGTTGCCAACAACACCCTTGGCGCTCTTCGTAGCCGTCTGGGTAAGGAGCTAGGTCTCATCAACCCAGACCAGTTCAACTTCCTTTGGGTCATCGACTGGCCGCTCTTTGAGTATTCGGAGGAAGAAGGGCGTTACATGTCTGCGCACCATCCGTTTACCCTGCCAACAGCTGAAACAGCAGGTCTCTTGAACGGTGGCGACCTCAGTCAAATCAAGGCTGTCGCCTATGACATCGTCTTGAACGGCTACGAGCTGGGCGGTGGCTCGCTACGGATCAATCGCCGTGACCTCCAGGAACAAATGTTTACGGCGCTTGGCTTCTCCAAAGAAGAAGCAGAGGAGCAATTCGGCTTCTTACTAGAGGCAATGGACTACGGCTTCCCGCCGCACGGTGGCCTGGCCATCGGTCTGGACCGTTTGGTCATGCTACTCGCTGGCAAGGATAACATCCGCGAAGTCATCGCCTTTCCGAAAAACAACAAGGCTTCAGACCCGATGACCCAAGCCCCAAGTCCAGTTGCAGCCAAGCAGTTGGATGAGTTGAATATCCATTTAAAGGAAGATGAAGAAAAATAAATATTATCGGTTTTTCCGAAAAAAATTATTTCGTCTGGCCAAAGACCATGAAATTTTAAAGGTCTTAATCAGTATTTCCAAGGAGAAGTACGCTGAACGTTTGTCAGGATCTGTCATCTATGGTCTTTTGTCTGCCATTGCGGTCAATGTCTTTTACGTGCCAAGCGGGATTTATTCGAGCGGTGCGACAGGGTTGGCACAGATCCTGTCCACGGTTTCGCAGCGCCTCTTTGGCTTTCATATTCCGATCGCGATTGGTTTTTATGCTATCAATGCGCCCTTGTTACTGATGGCATGGCGGAAGATAGGGCACAAGTTCACAGTCTTCACCTTTTTGACGGTTACCATGAGCGCCTTTTTCATCCAATTTATCCCCAAGATCAGTTTGACGGATGAACCCTTGATGAATGCTATTTTTGGGGCCATTTTCTTGGGGACAGGGATTGGCTATGCGCTCAAAAATAATGTTTCCAGTGGTGGGAGCGATATTGTCAGCATCCTGATTCGTCAAAAGACTGGCCGGCGGGTAGGGGTTATTTCCATCACCATCAATGTGATCATTATGATCATGGCGGGACTTTTGTTTGGCTGGGAGTACGCCCTTTATTCCATGATTGCTGTCTTTGTAACCGGGCGCGTGACGGATGCGATCTACGTCAAGCAAAAGAAAATGCAAGCGACCATCATTACCAATAAACCAGAGCGGGTCATTGCCCGCATCCACAAGAAGCTCCACCGAGGTGTGACTATTATCAATGAAGCAGAAGGTGCCTACCAGCATGAGAAAAAAGCTGTTTTAATCACCATCATCACCCAGGCAGAGTTCAATGACTTCAAGCACCAGATGCGTAAGGCGGATCCAGCTGCCTTCGTATCGGTGGCAGAAAATGTCCAGATTATCGGACGATTTATCGAAGATGAAAATTAGGAGAAGATTCAAAACTATATGAAAGTAAATTACCGCATTTCCCCTCTGAATATTATCATGATCACCATAGGGACAGCCCTGTATGCCTTTGGTTTTGTCAATTTTAATATGGAAAATCATCTGGCAGAAGGAGGTGTTAGCGGGATTACCTTGATTTTGCACTCTCTGTGGGGCTTGAATCCGGCCTACACCTCTCTGTTAATTAACATTCCGATTCTTTTGATGGGATGGAAATTTTTCGGGCGAAAGGCTTTGGTGCTGACGATTTATGGCACGGTTGCCCTGTCAATTTTTATCGAGATTTTCCAGCGGGTTGAGTTGCATATCAATGTCGGCCAGGACTTGCTGATTGCCGCCCTGTTGGCGGGGGTCTTTGCAGGGACTGGTCTGGGGCTTGTCTTCCGATATGGCGGAACGACGGGTGGATCGGATGTGATTGCCCGCATTATTGAACACAAAACAGGCAATCAGGTCGGCCAGAGCTTGCTGGTTTTGGATTTGTTTGTCATGCTTGCCTCTCTCAGCTACATTGATTTACGCCACATGATGTACACGGTTATCATGGCTTTTGTTATCAGCCAGATTATTGACTTGGTCCAAAATGGTGGCTATGCTGTCAGAGGGATGTTGATTATTACCAAGCACCCAGAAGGGGTTGCTCGAACGGTCCTTGAGGAATTGGGGCGTGGGGTGACCTATCTTCATGGCCAGGGGGGGTATTCCCAAAAAGATATGCGGTTACTCTATGTGGTGCTCAGCCCTCATGAGGTCAATACGGTCAAGGCAGCTCTCGGCCAGATCGATCCGCAGGCCTTTGTTTCTATTATCAATGTCCATGAGGTGATTGGCGAGGGCTTTACCTGGGATGTTCCCAAAAAAGCTAAATTACCTTGGCAGAAGTAAGATGTTTTAGAAAGGAGATGGGTCTATGACGATCTTTCGATTTGTCTATATCAGTCTCAGTGGTAATACTGCCTCGTTTGTGAGACGTTTGAGTCAGTATCTGAAGGAAAAATATCCAGAACTTGAAATTGAAGCGATTGACGTCAAGGAATTGGTCAAGGATGGGCGTCCTTTCTTTGAGATGGCCGGAAACTTCGTTGCTTTTTTGCCGACCTATTTAGAAGGTGGCAATGGGATTGACAATGGAGACCAAGAAATCTTGACGACTCCCTTAGGCGATTTTATCGCTTTTGAGGACAATGCTAGCAAGTGTTTGGGGATTATAGGCTCTGGAAATCGGAATTTTAACAATCAATACTGCTTGACCGCTAAACAGTATAGCCAGCGTTTCGGCTTCCCGGTTTTAGATGATTTTGAAATGCGGGGGATGTTGGGAGACATTAAGCGAATCGCTGAGAAAATCGAAAACTTGTATAATTTTTAGTAAACTTTACTAAAATATGTTATAATGAAGGAAAATGCTAAAGGAGACAAAAATGGCAATTCTGATTACAGGAGGGGCGGGCTACATTGGTAGCCATACCGTGGTAGAATTAGTTGCAGCTGGCCATTCTGTGGTGATTGTGGATGATTTTTCCAATTCCTCACCAGAGGTATTGAAGCGACTTAAGACTATCACAGGACAAGAGATTCCTTTCCACGAAGGGTCTATCTTAGATAAAGACTTTTTACGAGACGTTTTTCAGCAGTATGATATTGAGGCAGTTATTCATTTTGCGGCCTACAAAGCAGTCGGTGAATCGGTTGCCAAGCCGCTCATGTATTACCATAACAATATTTCAGGGACCATCGCTCTTTTAGAAGTTATGGTAGAAATGGGTGTAAAGCATATTGTCTTCTCTTCGTCAGCGACCGTTTACGGGATGAACAATACCGTTCCATTCTTAGAAGATATGCCGACCTCTGCGACCAATCCTTATGGTTACACCAAGGTGATGATGGAGCAGATTTTGAACGATGTGGCTACTTCTGATCCAGACTGGTCTGTGACCAATTTGCGCTACTTCAATCCCATCGGGGCTCACGAGTCTGGCTTGATTGGCGAAGCACCTAATGGCATTCCAAATAACCTGATGCCTTATATCTCGCAAGTAGCTGTCGGCAAGCGAGAGCAGTTATCTGTTTTTGGGGATGACTATGATACGCCAGATGGAACAGGTGTGCGAGATTATATCCACGTTGTGGACCTTGCTAAGGGGCATGTCCTTGCTCTGGAAAAAAACTTGGCTCAAAAGGGTGCTCAGGTTTACAACCTTGGAACAGGTATCGGTTACAGTGTCTTAGATTTGGTCAAGGCTTTTGAGGCAGAGAATGGTATTGCGATTCCTTATGTGATCAGCCCTCGTCGCCCAGGTGATATTGCAACTTGTTATGCTGACGCGCAAAAAGCCAAGAGCGATCTTGGTTGGGTGGCTGAAAAAGACCTAGCAGATATGGTACGCGATACCTGGCGCTGGCAAAAAAATAACCCGAATGGGTATGGAAATGCCTAAACATAAAGAAAAACTCCAGCAAGCGAAGCGTTTGCTGGAGTTTTTTAGGAGGTTGGTTTGACCTATAGTTCTGATAGCAGAATAGAGGGAGAACCAAACTGCTACAGTATCATAAGAATTTTTTAATCCTTATTTTTCTTGATGTGTGCAAGTCCTAATAATCCTAGCAGACCGCTACCTAATAAGCTTAAAACAGAAGGGAGATCGCCAGTTACTGGCAATTGTTTTGTGTTTTGCATAGCTGGTGTTGCCGTTGCCTTAGGTGTATGGGCTACACGGGAGACTTTTGTTTTACCGGTTTCCTTAAGTTTTTCGTTATTCACCGGCATATTGACTTCCGGCTTCATAGGTGCATCTGGTTTGGTAGATGTTTCCGGTTTGCTAGGCGCATCCGTTTTCTCAGGAAGTGTTGGTTTTTGCGGTTGTGGGAAAGATTTAGGATCTAGCGGATCGGTATTTGCATCGAGTTCCTGGCGGCTGGTGAAGCCATCGCCGTCATGATCCTTCTCTGGGTCAAAGAATGGTTTATCTTCATTGATTAGAGGAGCTACCTTACCAACCATTGGCTTTTCAGGTACAACTGGAGCAGGTTTCTTAGGAAGATCTGGTACCATTTTCTTAGGTGTTGTTTCCTTAGGTTGTTCCTTGGTTTGTGATTTTAGCTCAGGAGCTGATTTAGGCGCAGGAGTTGTTTTCTCTTTCTCCTTTGGCAGTTTTTGGGGATTTTCTGCTTGAGGTTTTTCTTTAGCCTCTGGAGTAGGAGCAGGCCGCATTTGTTTTTCCTCTTTTTGTGGTTGTGGGAAAGATTTAGGATCTAGCGGATCGGTATTTGCATCGAGTTCCTGACGACTGGTGAAGCCATCGCCGTCATGATCCTTCTCTGGGTCAAAGAATGGTTTATCTTCATTGATTAGAGGGGCTATTTTATCCACGGTTGGTTTTTCTGGTGCCGTTTTTCGTTTAGTCTGATCTTCTGGCATAGCTTCTGGTTTCGGCGTTTTTTCTGAATCTGGTTTTAGCTCAGGAACAGTCTTAGTCTGATCTTCTGGCATAACTTCTGGTTTCGGCTCAGGAACAGGTTTAGTCTCACCTTCTGGCTTAGTTTCTGGTTCCGGTGTTTTTTCTGAATCCGGTTTTGGTTTAGGGGTAGGCATAGTCTCACCTTCTGGCATAACTTCTGGTTTCGGCGTTTTTTCTGAATCCGGTTTTGGTGTAGGTTTAGGTACCGGAGAAGGGTTCTCTTCTGTTTTGGGTGATTTTAGTATAGGGGAAATGATTGTACCACCTCTGATTTTGCCAAAGTCCCTCTCGCTATCTTTTTGCTCGGCTTCTGATTTTTTCAGAAGTTCTTCTGCTTGTTTTCTTTTACGATTATCGTCAAATTTTTTCTTTTCAGCAGTATTGGGTACTTCACCTACAAATCTGTAGTAATAGGTAAACCAATCCAGCTGATTTATTCCCGCTAGAAATGGTAAATTATAGGGATCGATACTACCATCTGATGGGATTCCGACCTTTATTTTATAGGTCCATTGATGTGTATGATCTAATCCCCCCGAGACTTTTTTATTAATAAGCACTGTCTGGAAATCTTCAATAGACAACTTACCTTTTAGTCCGCTCGCGTATGATACATGGGTTTGCCATTCGCTTTCGAACTTATTCCTATTGGTGGTGTAATCTGATCTCCAACGGTAATTCGTTCCTTTAGTGTCAAAATCCGATAATTTTATGATTTGTTCTGCTTCTATTTTATCTCGAGCTTGTTCTTGTTCTGTAATGGTTTCTGGTAAAACAACTCCTTTTGGTAAAAATATTAATAAATTAGGTTTTGTCCAGCTATGCTGTTCTTTGTTGAATGTAATTACCCATTCAACATGAGTGGGAAGGCTAGTTCTATTCGTTTTATCATAGTGGTAGACCGTTTGATATTCAACACTCTTTCGAGTTTCTTGTTCATTTTCACGATATGCAAACCTAGCAGTAGTAGATTTTTTTGAGTTTTCTCCATTAGATTTTTGGAGTGATATTTCTTCAATTGCCTGTGTAGAACCTTCTGGTAATAATGTTGTGTCTGGCTTTGGCTTAGTTATTTCAGGTAAAGTAGCTTCAGCAGGTTGGGACCGGTCTACTTGAGACGAACTTGGTGTGCTATCGTCGTTACCTTCTCGCTCTAATGTAGCTACGGGCTCTGAGTCTGAATTAATTGTTTCGGTGGGTTTGGTTTCCAGTATGACATCAGCTGTTTCCGAAATCTCGCTTCCTTTGATTTTCGTATCATCAGTGTGATTCTCGGTTTTAGAGATTTCCGCATCCGAAACTATCGCCGGTTGCTCTTCTTTTAGTTGACTGGCTTCTGTATGAGAAAAAATCTCTGCACTGGGTGGTGAACTGATTGCTACTTCATCCTTACCATCAGCTTGAACGAATTGTGTCGGTAAGCCGATTATCAAAGTCCCAACCAGAACTGATCCTACTCCGACTTTGAGTTTCCGAATGCTATAGCATTTTTGGTTGTCAAATAACATAACATATCTCGCTTTCTACTTCTAAAATTAGAAGGTGCTTTATAGTTATCATTATAACCACCAAAAGGGAAATGGGGAATGGAGGTAATGTAATAGTTACCTAATTTTTGTGTATAGGCAAGGATTAAGAAAAAACAGTAACTAAAAAAGCCCTCCCTAAGTGAACCGCACCCCAAAAGTTAGACAGACAATCTAACGAATGGGGTGCTTTTTTATGAAATTGAGCTACGAAGATAAATTAAATCTCTATGAGCTAAGAAATAAAGGGCTGACGTGGTCCCAACTTAGCCAAGCTTACGATATTCAGATTTCCAACCTCAAATATATGGTAAAGCTTATGGATAGGTATGGAGTCGAGATTGTTAGAAAGGGTAAAAATACGTATTATCCTCCCGAGTTAAAACAAGAAATCTAGGTATGGAGTCGAGATTGTTAGAAAGGGTAAAAATACGTATTATCCTCCCGAGTTAAAACAAGAAATCATGGATAAAGTCCTTCTTGAAGGTCAGTCTCAACTGTCCGTCTCTCTTGAGTATGCTCTTCCGAACCGTGGGCTGCTTCCAAACTGGATAGCGCAATACAAGAAAAACGGGTATACTATTCTTGAGAAATCAAGAGGGAGACCGCCAAAGATGGGACGAAAGAAAACGAAAACTTGGGAAGAAATGACGGAGCTAGAACGTCTTCAAAAAGAACTGGAATACCTTAGAGCGGAGAACGCCGTGCTAAAAAAGTTGAGAGATTACTGCTTACGGGACGAGGCAAAACTCAAAAAGCAACAAGAGTCATCCAAGAACTAAAAGATGAGTTTGCCCTAACGCTATTACTTGATATTTTAGATTTAGCGCGATCAAGTTATTATTACCACATCAAACAACTGGCAAAAGAAGACAAGGATTCGGCACTTAAGACTGAAATCCAAGCCATTTATGACGAACACAAGGGCAACTATGGCTATCGTCGTATTCACTTGGAACTTCGCAATCGAGGCTTCTGTGTCAACCACAAGAAGGTACAACGTTTGATGACAGAGATGAAACTAGCTGCTCGTATTCGTCGGAAACGCAAGTATTCCTCTTACAAGGGCGAGGTAGGAAAGAAGGCTGACAACCTGATTCAACGTCAGTTTGAAGGAGCTAAATCTTATGAGAAGTGCTATACAGATGTAACGGAGTTTGCTTTAACGGAGGGAAAAGTGTACCTATCCCCTGTTATGGATGGTTATAATGGTGAAATTATTGACTTTACTTTATCTCGCTCACCGAACTTGAGACAGGTACATACCATGCTTGAAAAAACCTTTCCAGCTAACCGTTACGAGGGAACCATTCTCCATAGCGACCAAGGATGGCAATATCAACACTGGTCTTATCATCACTTTTTGGAATCTAAAGGGATTCGTCCTTCGATGTCTCGTAAGGGGAACAGTCCTGATAATGGCATGATGGAATCCTTCTTTGGCATCCTCAAGTCTGAGATGTTTTATGGATTTGAGAACACCTTCACATCACTAGAACAACTGGAACAAGCAATTAGCGATTATATTTTTTACTACAATAACAAACGAATCAAAACAAAATTAAAAGGACTTAGTCCTGTGCAATACAGAATTAAATCCTTTCAATAATATTTCTTGTCCAACTTTTGGGGGTCAGTACAAACAGAACTATTAGGAAGAGCTTTTGCTGTCTAATCGTGAAGAACTTGATCTCTAATAGCCTATTCCATGCTATATAAGAGAATCGTTGCACCTTACATTTTTTCCGGAGCAGCAACACCAAGCAAGCGCAGAGCTTCTTTGAGAACAATGCCTGTGGCATAGGCCAGTGCGAGGCGACTGTCGCGTTCTGGGCTTTCGTCCAAGATGCGGGTGTGTGCGTAATACTTGTTGAAGGCTTGTGCCAACTGAATCGCATACTTAGCTACGATAGACGGGTCGTACTTGACTGCGGCACGCTCAACAGTGGCTGTAAAGTTTTGCAGGTGTTTGATGATGTCCCAACTTTCAGCATCATTGAGGCTGTAAGTTGCGGAAGTATCTGCCTTGAAGGCAGCCTTTCTCAGGATAGACTGGATACGGGCGTAGGCATACTGGACGTATGGTCCTGTCTCGCCTTCAAAGGAAACCATGGCTTCTAGATCAAAGTCATAGCCATTGTCAGGGTCGGTCTTCAGGTCGTAGAATTTAACCGCACCGACGCCGACAGCGTGTGCTACGGCTTCCTTATTTTCAAGGTCAGGATTTTTGGCCTCGATTTGGCTAAGGGCACGAGCAACGGCTTCGTCAAGGGTTGGCTCTAAGCGGATAATGTTCCCCTTGCGGGTAGACAGTTTTTTCTTGTTTTTAGTGACAAGCCCAAAGCTGACGTGGATCATATCGTCTGACCAGTCAAAGCCCATTTCTTTCAGGACGCTCTTGAGTTGTTTGAAGTGGTGGGACTGCTCTTGGCCGACCACGTAGATATTTTTCTCGAAGTCAAACGTCCGCTTGCGGTACATGGCAGTTGCCATATCACGCGTGATGTAGAGGGTCGCACCGTCTGATTTTTTAATCAGAGCAGGGGGCAGATTGTATTTTTCAAGGTTGACGATTTTGGCTCCTTTTGACTCTTGCAAGAGGTTTTTGTCCTCCAAGATTTGGATACCTTCGTCCATCTTGTCGTTATAGAAGGCTTCGCCGTGGAAGTGGTCAAAGGAGACATCTAATTTGTCATAGATACGGTTGAACTCGACCAAGCTTTCGTCACGGAACCATTGCCACAATTCCCAAGCTTCTGGGTCGCCGTCTTCCAACTTCTTAAACCATTGGCGAGCCTGTTCGTCCAACTCAGGATTTTCTTCGGCTTCTGCGTTGATGCGAACGTAGAGTTTGAGCAGTTCATCGATAGGGTTGGCTTCGATGGTCTCTTTATCTCCCCAGAGCTTGTAAGCGACAATCAGCATCCCAAATTGCTTGCCCCAGTCGCCCAAGTGGTTGATACGGATAGAGTTATAACCGAGCTTGGAGTAGATATGGCCCAGAGCATCTGCAATGACAGTAGAGCGCAAGTGGCCGACAGAGAAAGGCTTAGCGATGTTTGGGCTGGACATGTCTAGGGTAACATTTTTGCCGTCTCCGATATGCTGTTGGCCGTAGGCTTCTTTTTCGGAGAGAACTTGCTTAAGGACATCGGCAGAGACCGTAGCCTTGTCTAGGAAGAAGTTGACGTAAGGGCCTGTGGCGACTACCTTGCTAAAGCCAGTTGTATCTATTTTTTCAGCGATGTCAGCCGCGATGGCTTGCGGCGCTTTGCGTTCTACCTTGGCTAGAGAAAAGGTGGGGAAGGCAATATCCCCAAGGTCGGTTGATTTTGGTTTTTCCAGCAATTGGCTGATGGTTTCTTGGTCTAGGCTAGGAATGACTGCAGCTAGACTTTTTGCAGCAATAGATTTGTAATCCATAGATGGGCCTCCTTCACAAATAATCTATGCCTCTATTCTAACATAAATTAGATCAAAAATACTTAATAATCCTGAAAAAAATCCGTTTTTTTGGTATAATCTTCCATGAGAAAAAAACATGGAGTTTTATCATGAGAAAAAGGGAACGTTTAGAGTTGATTAAGGAGCTGGTAAGGACCAGCCGTTTAAGGACACAAAGAGATGTCCAACTGGGCTTAGAAGCTAGAGGGATTGAAGTGACGCAGACAACCCTATCGCGAGATTTGAGGCAATTGGGTCTGATCAAGGTGCGTGAAAAAGAAGGTTCTTTCTATACCTTGCCAAAATCAGACGATACAGATGATTTTATCGTTGTACTGGCACCGTTTATTCAGAAGGTGGAACGGGCTAGTTTTATTCTGGTTTTGCACACGCAATTGGGTGAAACAGGTGTCAGTTCCAACATTATTGACAAGGCTAAGCCTGAGCAAATCCTGGGGACTGTAGCGGGTGCGGACACGCTTTTGGTCATCTGTCGTGACGAGCGTGCGGCTATGGAGGTGGAGAAAAGCCTCAAAACCCAACAGGTCCTCTTAGGCATGGAGATTGATTAAGATGGTGGCAGAAAAAATTTCACCCGGCATGCAGCAGTATCTGGATATCAAAGCTAACTATCCAGATGCCTTTTTGCTGTTTAGGATGGGAGATTTTTATGAGTTATTTTATGAGGATGCAGTTGAAGCAGCTCAGATTTTAGAATTAACCTTAACGAGCCGTAATCGCAATGCAGACAATCCGATTCCTATGGCTGGTATGCCGTATCACTCTGCGCAGGCCTATATTGATACTTTGGTGGAATTAGGGCACAAGGTGGCCATTGCTGAGCAGATGGAGGATCCCAAGCAGGCAGTTGGCGTTGTTAAGCGCGAGGTGGTTCAAGTCATCACCCCAGGAACTGTGGCTGATTCGGGCAAAGGCGACCATGCCAATAACTTTTTGATTGCCATCGATTGCCAGGATGAGAATTATGGCCTGGCCTACATGGATGTGGTAACAGGTGACTTTTTTGTGACCGAGCTGACGGACTTCCAAGCGGTTACCAGTGAAATCCGTAATTTGCGGACGCGTGAAGTGGTTATCGGTTATGGCTTATCAGAGGATGAAGAGCAGCTCTTATCAGGTCAGATGAATCTCTTGCTATCACAGCAGGAGGAAGCCCTGCTCGATAGCCCTTTGATCGCTTCGGGTCTGTCCGCACTTGAGGCCAGTGCGTCTGGGAAATTATTGGCCTATGTAGCGCGGACCCAGTTGAGAGAGCTCAATCATCTGAAGCCTGTTCGGCCTTATCAGATCAAGGATGTCCTGCAGATGGATTACGCTACAAAGGCCAGTCTGGACCTGCTAGAAAATGCACGAACAGGTAAGAAACATGGCAGCCTCTTTTGGCTACTGGATGAGACCAAGACTGCCATGGGGATGCGACTGCTGCGAGCTTGGTTGGATAGGCCGTTGATTAAGCAAGGTCAGATTGAGGCTCGCCAAGAAGTCGTTCAGATCTTTATGGATGCTTTTTTTGAGCGGGCGGATCTGGTTGAAGCGTTAAAAGGTGTCTACGATATTGAACGCTTGGCTAGTCGAGTGTCCTTTGGCAAGTCTACCCCTAAGGATCTCTTGCAATTGGGGCAGACCCTGGGACATGTGCCTCAGATTCGATCGATTTTGGAGGGACTCAATCAGTCTGCCTTAAAGCCTTTGATGGAGCGTTTGGATCCTTTGCCAGAACTTTATGCATTGATTAGCTCTGCCATTGACCCTCAAGCGCCAGCAGTCATTACAGAAGGTGGCATTATCCGAGATGGGTTTGATGAGACCTTGGACAAGTACCGCGTGGTGCTTCGCGATGGGGCGGCTTGGATAGCAGAGCTGGAAGCGAGGGAGCGTGAGGCGACCGGCATTACCAACTTAAAGATTGACTATAACCGCAAGGATGGCTACTACTTCCATGTGACCAACTCGCAACTTGGCCATGTGCCTAGCCATTTCTTCCGTAAGGCTACGCTGAAGAATTCGGAGCGCTACGGCACAGAAGAATTGACCAAGCTCGAACGGGATATCTTAGAGGCTAGGGAGCAGTCATCGACCTTAGAGTATGAGATCTTCATGCGTATCCGCCAGGAGATAGCCAAGTATATCAAGCGTCTCCAAGGTTTGGCTCAGACCATTGCGACGGTGGACGTCTTGCAGAGTTTTGCACAAGTGTCCGAACAGTACCACCTCATTCGTCCTGAATTCACTGACCAATCCAGTCTAGATATTGTCAACGGGCGTCATGCGGTGGTCGAAAAGGTGATGGGGAGCCAGCGCTATGTGCCCAATCATATCCAGATGGGGCCAGAGACAGCCATTCAGCTGATCACTGGGCCTAACATGAGTGGTAAATCAACCTACATGCGCCAGTTGGCGGTCATTGTGATCATGGCCCAAGTTGGGGCTTATGTGCCTGCTGACTCAGCTAGGTTACCGATTTTTGATGCGATTTTCACACGGATTGGGGCGGCAGATGACTTGGTTGGCGGTCAGTCGACCTTTATGGTGGAAATGATGGAGGCCAACAAGGCTATTCGCTTGGCAACAGAAAACTCCCTGATTCTCTTTGATGAATTGGGCCGTGGAACTGCGACTTACGATGGGATGGCTCTTGCTCAGGCGATCATTGAGCATATCCACAACCATGTCGGAGCCAAGACCCTTTTTGCCACCCATTACCATGAACTGACAGAATTGAGCCAGGAACTTGGTCAGTTGGTCAATGTCCACGTAGCTACCCTGGAACAAGATGGTCAGGTGACCTTCCTCCATAAGATTACTCAAGGACCAGCTGACAAGTCTTACGGGATTCATGTGGCCAAGATTGCAGGCTTGCCAGAAAGTTTACTAGAGCGGGCGGATGGGATTTTGCAACACTTAGAAAGCCAATCCAGTCAACTAATTAGCCAATCTCAGATAATGACTGCGTCCGCGAGTGAGCAGCCAGAAGCTATTCAGCAAGATCTTTTTGCCCCTGCTGAAGCCCATCCGGTGGTAGAAGCCCTCAAAGATTTGGACCTCAACAGCATGACCCCGCTTGAAGCCATGAACCTTCTCGCGCAATGGAAAAAAGAGGTGAGATGATATGGAGGAGACTATCCAAAAACAAGAAGCCATAGCTGCTTGTCAGGAAGCCCTAGAAACACTTGAGAAGGCTAAGTCTAGCCTATCCGAGGCGATGACCAGTAGCTGGTTTGACCTCCTAGGCGGAGGCGTTTTGGCCAGTCTTGTCAAGAATGCTCAGATAGATGCTCTAAACGAAGAGCTTAAGGTCCTGCAGAGTCAACTAGAGATAGCCCAAAAAGAGTTGGGAGATGTCACACAGGCCTTAGAGAGTGACTTCTTGTTCTCGGAGAAGCGTTTTCTCTTCGATGTGGTCTTGGACAATGTCTTTACAGATGTCCTAGTCCATGACCAGCTCAAGGAACTTGGTCAGACCTTGGAAAAGGTAGACAATGAACTGAAGAATTACTTGGCTCAACTGCTTGAAGAAGGCTCCGCTTAGTGCGGGGCTTTTGCCGTTTAGATCAGACTTTCGACCACATAGCCAACACCTCTTGAAATCCCTGCTTGAATGAGGTTTAATAGACTTATGAAAGCTAGCGATCATTTAAAACATAAAGGAGAGGATATCGTTGAAAATAGAAGTAAAGATTGCAGACCATCTCAAGGAGGAGACAGTCAGGGTGGAAGGACCGGTCTATAGCCAAAGGATTAGCCAAGTGGTTGATTTTGTCAAGGGCTTAGACCAGGTCAGGAATCGCCTGAAAGCCAAAAAGGGCCAGGAGGTTCATCTCTTAGAGATAGATCGGATTTATCGGCTAGTTATTGAAGACAAGGTTGTCCATATCAAGACAGCGACTCAAGACTTTACCAGCTCTGACAGGTTATACCAGTTCAAAGGCACTCTGCCAGTTCATTTTCTTCAGATTTCCCAGTCTGAAATCATCAATCTCAATCAGTTGGACCATCTCCAGCTGACCCCTAATGGTCTGGTAAAACTGATTCTCAAAAATGGAGAAGTGACTTATTCTTCTAGAAGATACTTATCAAGCATTAAGGAGGCATTGGCATTATGAAAAAATATCTAACCGCAGGAACTTTGGGAATCGCGATTGGCATTGCCATTTCCATCATCATGTCACTGATCTTTGGTGACGGGGCCTATCTGCCAGTCAACCCCGTCTCAACTATGGGGATTTATTATAGCGAACGGTTTACACCTGTTGTGGTCATGAGCATAGCAGTGGTGGTATGGTTTTTGATTGGTTTGCTCTTTCAAGCGGCAGACCTCTGTTTTGAGCAGGAATGGAGCCTCTTGCGAATGAGCGCGACCCACTTTATAGTGGTCAGTATCGGTTTTACGGGATTAGCGATTTTAGCGGGTTGGTTCCCTCTAACTGTTGCTGGGTTGCTCTTTTTCTGGTTGCTTTACGTGGTCATTTACGCGATTGTTTACTGGATGCATTACCGCCAAATGAAGGCCCATGTTGAAAGCATTAATCAGGCTATTGGGTCTTAGATTGGTAAGGAGATTCTATACAACACTAAAATCAATTGAAAGAACAGCTAAATCCCTTTGGACACAAGGGTCTAGCTGTTCTTTTGTCATTTTTAGGTGATAAAGTCTGGCGACTCTTTTGGGTTAGTGACATAGCCCCTGCCCTATCTATTTTATGGTATAATGGTTAAAAAATCACTGGATGCAATGAATTAGGAAATAGATCAAAAGGAAGTGAAAGGAGTTTTACCATGTCAGAAACAAAAATTATCGAACTACCTGAGGTCTTGGCTAACCAGATCGCAGCAGGAGAGGTGGTTGAACGACCAGCCAGTGTCGTCAAAGAGTTGGTAGAGAATGCCATCGATGCAGGAGCTAGTCAGATTGAAATTAAGATAGAAGAAGCAGGGCTCAGCCTCATACAGGTGACAGACAATGGCGAGGGGATGTCTGAGCAAGATGCGGTCCTGAGTTTACGCCGCCATGCGACCTCCAAGATCAAAAATCAGTCAGACCTCTTTCGGATTCGGACATTAGGCTTTAGAGGAGAAGCTCTTCCATCTATCGCCTCTGTTAGCCAGTTGACGCTTGAAACAGCTCGTCCAGAAGCAGGATTAGGGACGCTCTTAGTGACCAAGGCGGGCCAAATGGAGAGCCAAGAAACCACCAGTCGACCTCAAGGAACAACCATTAAAGTTGAAAATCTTTTCTTCAATACGCCAGCTCGTCTCAAATACGTCAAGAGTCAGCAGGCAGAAGTATCCCATATTGTCGATGTCATCAACCGCCTCAGTTTGGCCCATCCAGAGGTGGCCTTTACCCTGATAAATGATGGCAACACTCTTACTCAGACAGCTGGGACAGGCCAGTTGAAACAGGCCTTAGCCGGGGTTTACGGCCTCATGACAGCTAGGAAAATGGTTGAGATAGAGGCTTCTGACTTGGATTTTGAGGTATCTGGCTATGTTTCTTTACCAGAGTTGACCCGTGCTAACCGCAACTATATCAGCATTTTCATCAATGGACGTTATATCAAAAATTTTTTGCTTAACCGAGCCATTCTGGAAGGCTATGGCAGTAAACTCATGGTAGGACGATTTCCCATTGCAGTTATTGATATTCAAATAGACCCTTACTTGGCTGATGTCAATGTTCACCCGACTAAGCAGGAAGTTAGAATCTCCAAAGAGGCAGAGCTTATGAAACTGATTAGTAAAGCTATTGCAGAAAGTTTAAAGGCTCAGGACTTGATTCCAGATGCGCTAGAAAATTTAGCAAAAAAGACCACCCGATCGATTGAAAAACCTGTTCAGACCAGTCTGCCGTTAAAAACGACAAATCTTTACTACGATGCCCAGAAGCAGGACTTTTACTTGAAACCTCAGGAGACTTCTCCACAAATTGCAGAGGATCAGGCTTCTTTACAGGAAGTTGACAGGGGTGTCAACGACGTTGTAAAACAAGTCCAAGAACCTGAGAAGCCGCGTATCAAGATAGCTCAGCGATCAGAGGATATTCCAGGAGACCAAGAACATCCAGATTTATCGAGAACGGAGTTGTCCAAGGCTTTGAAACGTCTGGAGAACGAAGAAACATCAACCTTCCCTGAGCTAGACTACTTTGGTCAAATGCATGGGACCTATCTGTTTGCCCAAGGAAAAGGGGGACTCTATATCATTGACCAGCATGCTGCTCAGGAGCGGGTCAAGTATGAGTACTACCGTGACAAGATTGCAGAGGTGGACGCTAGCCAGCAGCAACTTCTTGTGCCCTATCTCTTTGAATTTCCGGCCAACGATGTGCTTTTACTCAAAGAGCGGATGGAGAGTCTGCGTCAAGTTGGTGTCAACCTTGAGGAATATGGTGTCAACCAGTTCATCCTTCGGGAACACCCGATTTGGATGAAGGAGGAGGAAATCGAGAGCGGTGTCTACGAGATGTGCGACATGTTGCTCCTAACAAAGGAAGTTTCTATCAAGCGTTACCGAGCAGAATTAGCCATTATGATGTCCTGCAAACGCAGCATCAAGGCCAATCATGCCTTGGACGACTATTCAGCCAGAAATCTGTTGGTCCAGCTAGCCCAGTGTGACAACCCCTACAACTGTCCGCACGGTCGCCCGGTTCTTGTCAACTTTACCAAGTCCGACATGGAAAAGATGTTCCGCAGGATCCAGGAAAACCATACCAGCCTGAGAGAATTGGGCAAATACGGGGAGTAAATTTCAGCGTGCCACTTAGCAACTGAACTTAGTAGGAAGATGGTATGTGCACCTACTTGTCAGACAACTTAGTAAGGCAGTGGATTTTTCTAGTAAAATCTGTTTAACCATCAAAAACAATAGCATGTCAAAGGATTTTGGCTAGTCACTTGTATCAATCTCGTGTAAACTTTAGGAGGATAAACCAATGACCATTGGTCAACGATTAAAAACGCTTCGTCAGGAGAAGGGCTATACTCAGGATTATCTGGCTCAGCAACTCTTCTTGTCTCGTCAGACTATCATCAATTGGGAGAAGGATAAGACGATGCCTGACAGTGACAACTTGACACGGCTGTCAACCTTCTATCAGGTCTCCGTCGATGACTTATTAGGGTTGGCACGTTCCAATGAGGTGCTGATGCCATCCAGTCATCGTCACTTGAAACACTACGTCATTTTGTTAGTGGTGCTTGTGCTGGGTTGTTTAATCGCCGTTAAAGGCATACCGCTTATTCCCCTGATTTTACTTGGACTTTTAATTGTCTACATTTGGTCGGAGGTTTGTCACACTAAATCATAGAGGTGACTTTATGCTCCAAAAAACGCAACGTGCACAATTTTTCTATCTTTTGCTCTACCTGCTATTTGTCCAATTGGACCTCTTTCGTGAAGAACTAGGCTATGTTGGGTTTGGGCTATTTGTCTATATCGCATTAGCTGGGCTAGGACTGATCTTATTTGGATCAACCTTGAAACGAGATGGGTCATTTGTTGTCTCTCGTCCCAAAACGTTTGGATTGTATATGATTCTAGGCCTGGTATCTATCCTTCTATTAGATACAATCTTTGGTTATTTGGGGGATATGCTTTTATCCTTCGTTGGGAAGCTGGACTACCAACTGATGAATGATCAACACCTCTCCGCATTAGCAGCTAGTAAGATACCAGCTGGTTTGATTCCTTTTGTAGTCATCCTGTGTGGTCCTTTGGTGGAAGAATTGATTTACCGCATGATACTCTTTGGTTGGTTGGAAGATCATCTGCCAGTGGCTCTTGCAATTGCTCTTCAAGGTCTGGTTTTTGGCATGATTCACATGCACGCTTGGACCTGGCCTGAATTTTTTAGTATTTTACCCCACATGAGTACAGGTTTGGTCCTAGGTTATAGCTACCATACAAGCGGTAGTTTGTGGGTACCTATAGGGCTGCATATTTTGACCAATAGCTTGGGAGTTTTCTAGACGACCCACGATACCCTCATTGTGTTTGGTATCTGGCGGATAGGCTACTTGTCTAGCTTCTAATTTTCCTCCCTTGCCCCGGCCTTTCTTTTATGGTAAAATAAACGAATTGTTTTCCAGGAAAGGGAGTGTAAGTTTGAAAGAATTTTTGGCCCTGCCCAAGCAGTTGCAGTGGCGAGAGGGCTTGATGTTTTTAGCCATTATATTGGGGTCGGCCATTTTCCCTTTTATGTCCATGTACTATGTCCAGTATTTTGGGGCCTTTGTGACGGGGCTTTTGGTCATCCTGACCCAGGCCGCTAGTTTTATGGCCATCTTGTACGGCGGCCACTTATCGGACTCGGTCGGCCGAAAAAAGGTCACTGATTGGGGGAATCTAGGGGTCGTCATTGGCTACCTGATTACATTATTTGCCAATGTTCCTGGCTATGTTCAACCTATTCTGACTTTTATTGGGATTTTTACGGTGGAAGTGGCTTCCAACTTTTCGCATCCGGCCTATGATGCCATGATTATTGACCTGACCGATGAGACCAACCGCCGCTTTGTCTATGCTATCAGCTACTGGATCATCAATGTGGCGGTCATGCTGGGGGCTGGGATTGCTGGTGCCTTTTACGACCAACACTTCTTTGAGCTTCTCTTAGCTATGACGGCTGTTGCCATCTTTACCTATCTGGTCATGCTGTGGAAGTTTGAGGAGACTAGACCAGCGGATTTTGTGTTTGAGCATGGTCAAGGGATCTTGTCGCCCTTTCGCAACTACCGGGATGTGGTTCGTGATCGGGCTTTCATGGTCTACACTTTGGGTGTCGTCCTCTTTTCAGCCGTCTGGACCCAGATTGACAACTATATCCCTGTCCACTATAAGACCATTTACCAGCCGACGGTAGCTTTTGGCTTTGAGGTGACAGGGGCCAAACTCCTTAGTCTGGCTGTTCTGATTAATACGACCATGATCGTCTTTCTCATGACCACGGTCAATCGCCTGACTAAGCCCATGCAACTGATCCCTCAACTCTTGATTGGGGGAAGCATCTTTGCGTTGGGTATTTTCTCCGCCTTTACCTTCAAAAGTCTCTGGCTGATCCTATTATCAGCAGTCGTCTACACAGTTGGGGAGATGATCAATATCCCTGCTAGCCAATTGCTACGAGCGGAGATGATGGACGAAAATAAGATCGGTTCCTACTCAGGCTTTATCTCCATGGCTCAACCGCTGGGTTATATCATTGCAGGTGTCATGGTGTCCATGAGCCAGTTTACAGGCACCTTAGGTGTTCAGATTGTCTTTATTCTCATCGCCTTTTTTGGCCTCTTTTTCACTGTGAAGGGTGCTCAGTTAAAGGGGATTGAACTCTAGAAAGGACCTACTATGTACGACTATATCAAAGGAATCTTAACCAAAATCACCGCCAAAACCATTGTGGTCGAAACCCACGGCATCGGCTACGCCCTCCAGGTGGCCAACCCCTACCGCTTTTCAGATAAGGTGGGGACTGACGTCCAGTTCTACCTCCACCAAGTGGTGCGCGAGGACGCCCATCTCCTCTTTGGCTTTGCTACCGAGGAAGAAAAAAATGTCTTTCTTAACCTGATTTCCGTGACCGGCATTGGCCCAACGACGGCACTAGCCATCATCGCCGTGGATGATAACGACGGCCTGGTCGCTGCCATCGACAGCAGCAACATCACCTACCTGACCAAGTTCCCCAAGGTCGGTAAAAAGACAGCCCAGCAGATGGTGCTGGACTTGGCTGGTAAGTTTGAGCCTAGTGCTACTTCGGCTGACGAGGGTGGCAGAGCTGATAAACCAGTATCTCAAGGCAACCCAGCCCTGGACGAAGCCATCGAAGCCCTCCTGGCTCTTGGCTACAAGGCCACCGAGCTCAAGAAAATCAAGACTTTCTTTGAGGGCACGACAGATACGACTGAGAACTACATCAAGTCGGCTCTTAAGATGTTGATGAAGTAAGGCGTAGGGATTTTCTGATGCGATTGGTCTGAAAATCTGCCAAGGAACCGATGAAAAAATCAGGATAGTCGGCAAGATCTCAGACAAACTAATCAAGAAAATGGCCTGCGGGGCGAAGTCATAGCTGGACACATAATTCATAAAATCCAGGTAAAATAGGGTATCCCCCAAACTAGATACCCAATTATTGATAGTAATCTGGCGATAAATCCGATTTCTAAAGAAAATGTGGTTCTTAGGCTAGCCTTTCAGAAACTCAACTACAAGCAGATGTTGTCGTTAATCGTACTAATTTCAGCGACCAAGATTGTCCTTTATAGTTTGGTTACCCTATTGCTGATTGGTTGGGATTTTTCACTCATCATCGTGTTTTTAGTGTCCTCGCTTAATCTGATTTCCGATACACTCGTCTCTTTCGGCGGTGCCATGACAAGCCCCATATCTATGTGAAAGTCATCGAGGACGATATGGCGGAAGCTATCGGCTTTGTTCAGGCGACTAGTTCACTCGTGTCCATCATCGGTAACCTTAGTGGAGCAGTCTTGCTCGATTTTATTAGTTTTCAAGCCTTACCACTCCTCAATGTACTGACCTTTATCTTTGCTTTTATTGGCGGTCTGTCCATTCGTCGAGGGATGGAGGTGTTTGAGAGGCAGTTGACGGTGCAAGAATCCTTTAGTGTGTCCAACTACAAGAACCATATGCTGGCTTCTATCAAGCAACTGTTGGCCATGACCACCGTCATGAAGGTTCTTTTGACCTCAATCGTAGATAATGTTGTCATCAATTCCACCATGTCGATTCTTGTTTTGCTCTTGATTGAGCAACCTGTGTTGAGTTTGACTACTGGTCAGACCTTCTCTATTTACAGTACGCTGTTTATGCTGGCCATGATCGCTGGTAATTTTTTGACAAGCAAGATTTTAAAAAATGTTGGCCTCAAAACCTTTATCCTCTGGTCTCAGGCCACAGCTTATGTGGTCTTGCTAGGCTATGTGACCAATCAGGTGCTTTTAGTTTGTTTGAGTGCTATTGCCTGTGCCTTTATCAATGGGCTGATGAGTCCACGCTTGCAAGGTAGCGTATGGAAACAGATTCATGAGGGGTCGATGGGAGCTATTCGGTCAGCCATTAGTATGGTCGATGTGGTCTTGCGAGCTTTTTGACCATGCTGACGGTTTGGTTGGCGACTAGTGTCAATATCCCTGTTGCCTCAATCTTCTTACTGGTCTTGCTCTTTATTTCAACGATTTTGACCCTAAAAACAAGAACTTATTGACCAGTCTGAGACAAAACCCTATGTCTCAGGCTTTTTTTGTTATCTGTTCGTAATATTTCTTTGCTAGACTATAAGAGTTAGACTTTTAGAGAATGGAGGATGATGATGTTACATCAAAAAAACAGAGTATATGCCCTGGCTTTGGGGATTTCACTGGCCTTGGTCCTATTAGGAATCGTTATTCCAGGCCCTTTTCAGATGGGGACAGATGCGCTTAGACAGGCGATTACGACAAATTTTGGTTGGTTCTATCTCTTGTTGGTGACAGGGATTTTGCTCTTTTGCTTGTTCTTGATTGTTAGCCCAATTGGTCAGATTCGTCTGGGGAATCCCAATTCCCAGACAGAGCATTCGACAACCTCTTGGATTGCCATGATGTTCTCAGCCGGGATGGGAATTGGCTTGGTCTTCTACGGGGCGGCTGAACCGCTCAGCCACTACGCGAGCTCAACGCCAAGTGCCCCTGCTGGCAGTCAAGAAGCCCTAGCGGATGCCTTTCGCTTTACCTTTTTCCACTGGGGAATCCATGCCTGGGCTGTCTATGCCCTGATTGGCCTAGCCTTGGCTTATTTTGGTTTCCGAAAACAGGAGAAGTATCTCCTATCGGTGACCTTCAAACCTTTGCTGGGTGAGGGTTCAGAAGGTTGGATGGGGCAAGTGATTGATACCCTGACCGTTGTTGCGACGGTAATTGGGGTAGCGACGACACTTGGTTTTGGTGCGGCCCAAATCAATGGTGGCCTGTCCTTCTTATTCGGTATTCCTAATAATCTGTTGGTGCAGACCGTGATTATCATCATCACGACAGCTCTCTTTATCCTATCGGCCCTCTCTGGTTTGGGTAAAGGGGTTAAAATTCTTTCCAATACCAACCTGATTTTGGCCATCGGCCTCTTGGTCTTGGCCATCCTCTTAGGGCCGACTGTCCAGATCTTTGATACCCTGACTGATTCGATCGGGAATTATATCCAGCAATTTTTCCGCATGAGTTTTCGATCGGCAGCCTTTGATGAGACTAAGCGGGATTGGATCAACACTTGGACCATCTTTTACTGGGCATGGTGGATTTCCTGGTCACCTTTTGTGGGGGTCTTTATCGCCCGGATCTCAAAAGGCCGGACCATTCGGGAATTTTTGACGGTTGTGCTCTTGATACCAACCTTACTTAGCTTCCTATGGTTTTCGACCTTTGGAACCTTGTCAACAGCTGTCCAGGCTTCTGGGAATGATTTGACAGGCTTTGCGACAGAAGAAGTCCTCTTTGCGACCTTTAGCCACTATCCGCTAGGGGTTGTCCTGTCGATTGTAGCACTGATCCTTATCAGTACCTTCTTTATCACATCAGCAGATTCAGCTACCTATGTCTTAGCCATGCTGTCTGAGAATGGTAGGCTCAATCCTTCCAATCGTAAGAAGGTCATCTGGGGTGTGCTTCTAGCAGTGATTGCCATCGTCTTGCTCTTTTCAGGTGGGTTAGATGCTTTACAGAACACATTGATTATCGTTGCTCTGCCATTTTCCTTTGTGATCATCGTCATGATGGTGTCGCTCTTGAAAGAGCTCTATCATGAAAAAGATGAGATGGGCCTCAGCATTAGCCCGGATCGTTATCCAAAGAAAAATCAACCCTTTAAGTCGTACGAAGACTAAGGTTCGGTTTAACAACGCTTTAGGGACTTGATGATAAAAAAACACAAGCTTGAAGTTCTGGGAAAATCCCGTCTTCAAGCTTGTGTTTTATGATTTATGGATTGAGTGAGACATGGACGTGGTCGTAGTGGTTTTCTGTGATGCTACCACGATCTGGCATCAGGTTCCAGGTATAGGCAGGTCCATAGATGCTCGGATAAGGCGAGTAGAAGCGCTGCTTCCAGATGATGTAGGAAATGCCTTTAGCAGACATATTGGCAGCGGCGTAATCTGCAATAGAATCTCCAAGCGCGGAGCTCTCAGGAACCATAAAGTCAACTGCTAAACCTTTGCCATGATCACCACTGTCCCCTGGACGGTACAGACTGAAAGAGCTAATACCGTAGAGGCTTGCTACTTCATCTTTAAAGGCGATGGTTTGTGGTTGAAGCCCAGTATTGTCGCCGTATGATGTGGAAGCGACTACAGCTGGTGTAACAGGTGCAACAGCTGTTTCGACAACAGGAGCTACTTCTGTAACTGGTGTTGGTTCGACTGCCGGAGCTGGTTGGGCTGGGGTTGTCTCTGCAACAGGCTGAGTCACTTCAATGGCTGATACCACTTCGGTGGTAGGTTGTGTCACTTCAGTGGCTGGGGCAGTTTCAAGGGCAGGCTGAGTCACCTCAGCTGGAGTGTTGGTTTCTGTTGTAGTTAGGGGAGAACTTGTCACCGGTTCAGCGACCGGAGTTACAGTTGGTACTTCTGAGGTTGTTACAGCTGGTTCGGCAATGGCCTCGCTACTTGTCGTAGTCTCAGCAGTGGCATGCTCAGTAACCGGAGAGACAGGTTGGGTGATATCCTCGACAAGAACTGTTTGATCGTCCACTTTGACTTCGTTGGTTGTCAAATCAGCGCTAGCCACGACCTGTTGGTCTGGGTTTTCAGGAAGAGGCGCCTGGATTTCAACATTTGTCAGATTGTTGGATTGATCGTAGGTTGTTTTTAAAACCGTATCTGGGAAAATCAAATCTAAGTTAGCGATTTGGTTGATGTTGGCCAAGACCATCATGTCGATGCCCATGGCTTCAGCGATGGTGCTCAGCGTGTCCCCGTACTTAACAGTGTAGGTCTGGGTCTCAGTGAGTGATTGGACATCGTTTGGATTGGCTGCGCTCGGTTGAGGCGTTAGTTCAGCTTTAATCTCTTCAATGGATCGCGGTGTCCAGTTGAGTGCCTGAAGACTAGTCGTGGAGATGAAGCTCGCAAGAAGTGTTGATGTCGCGAGCATTTTTTTCGTTAATGATTGTTTCATTGCTATTCCTTTCTTTTCGTATAGCTGACATCCATCTTACCATAAAAATGGCAGTTACAGAGGAATAATGGGCCCTTTTAACTAAAATGATGTGAAGCTGTCATAAAGGTCTTGTTCTGTAACAAACGGTAATAATTGGTAATATAAGACTGGCCTTGGGAAGAGTCTATGAATCGTCTATCCTATCTTGAAAAATAAGCTTAAAAATGCTATACTAACACTAGGAAAGAAGAGGATTGACCATGAAAAAATACAGGTGGCTGTGGCTTGCTATGATCGCCATTTGCTTGGGTGCCTGCGGGACCAAGGAAACGAAACCAGTCAAAGAGGAAACGACTCAATCAAGCGAGGAAGCGGTTCTGAAAACGCAAGTTTTTGATTTGAGTTTGACTAACGGTAAAACGCAACGCCAGACCGTGCTTTATAAGGGAAACACCATCCAGAAGATCATTTTGCGCAATCCTATGGAGGTTACTGAGGAAATCAAGCAAGCGATCGGTGAAATTGGTCTTGACGAAACCAAGCGCTTATTGCTTGAATCAATGAACAAGGATGAGGTTTATCAGCGATTAGCTGATATTTCAGGCTTGAGCTATGAAATAGACTTTCCAGATGAAAACCAGCTTTTTATCACCTTTACCTTAGATGTTCCTAACTTGGAGGCTAATAAATTAGCGCAATCGCCCATGTTTAAGGGATCTGGTCTGGAGGATGTTTCAAAACTCACTGCTGAGCAATACCTGGAGCGTTTAGCAGCTTACGGAGCACAGCCAGTGATTGCTGGTCAAGAGGAAACGGAGGATAGTCCTCTCTTTACCTTGGAAGATGAATAAAAATACTTGTAGAAGCTGTCAAAATCGGTTACAATAAATAAAGAAAGATTTTTTACGAAAAGAGGGAGGGTGTCTTATGGGATTTACAGATGAAACTGTCCGATTCAATCTCGATGATATCAATAAAAAAGAGATCGACGAAACGCTGACGACCGTCTATCATTCCTTGAATGAAAAAGGCTACAATCCAATTAATCAGATCGTGGGCTATGTACTAAGTGGAGACCCTGCTTACATCCCTCGCTACAATGATGCGCGTAATCATATTCGAAAATATGAGCGTGATGAGATTGTGGAAGAGTTGGTTCGCTTTTACTTAAAGGGTCATGGGATTGATTTATCATGAGAATCATGGGACTTGATGTCGGTTCAAAGACCGTCGGTGTAGCAGTATCGGACCCCTTAGGCTTTACAGCGCAGGGACTTGAAATTATCCCTATTGATGAAGCTAAGAGTGAGTTTGGTCTGGAGCGTTTAGCTGAATTAATCAAACAGTATCAGGTGACTAAAATCGTCATCGGTCTTCCCAAGAACATGAACAACACGGAAGGGCCTCGTGTAGAGGCTTCACGGGCTTACGGAGATATGGTTGCAGAACGGTTTGGATTGGCGGTTGATTATCAGGATGAACGTCTGACGACTGTTGCTGCGGAGCGCATGCTGGTTGAACAGGCTGATTTGAGCCGGAACAAACGCAAGAAAGTGATTGATAAGTTGGCTGCTCAGCTTATTTTGCAAAATTATTTAGAGAGAACATTTTAAAAGGAGGCCTTATGGCACACGAACACAACCACGATCATAATGAGGAGCGCGAGCTTATCACACTTGTCGATGAAAATGGCAATGAAACGCTTTTTGAGATTTTGCTAACCATTGATGGTCAAGAAGAATTCGGCAAGAACTATGTTCTTTTGATTCCAGCTTCTGCTGAAGAAGATGAAAATGGCGAAGTTGAGATTCAGGCTTACTCATTCACTGAAAATGAAGATGGAACAGAAGGAGATCTCCAGCCGATTCCTGAAGATTCCGAAGCGGAGTGGGACATGATCGAAGAAGTTTTCAACAGCTTCTTGGACGAAGAATAAAAATAAATGAGTCAGCCTAGGCTGGCTTTTTTAGGTTCTCAGTGGAAAGAGAGTCGCTTCTACACAAACTAGTGCAACTTTAGCTAAACTTTTGACTTTAAACACCTGCTCTAGCCTATTTTTAATTTTCAACAGCTGAACTGCTTAGAAACTTAAAATTAATACTCAAATCGCTTGACTTTACGCTGGTTTTTTTGGTATTATATAAAACGGTATTGTTTACCCCATTTGAAAGGCCCCGGAACCTTCCAAATACTTTTAGGTGGGCCGGAACACCCACCATCTGTAAACAAATATTACGAATTCGTATAGGAGAAATCATGAACAAAACAACTTTTATGGCTAAACCAGGCCAAGTTGAGCGCAAATGGTACGTAGTAGATGCTACTGATGTACCTCTTGGACGTCTTTCTGCAGTAGTTGCTAGCGTACTTCGCGGAAAAAACAAACCAACTTTCACACCACACACTGATACAGGTGATTTTGTCATCGTTATCAATGCTGAAAAAGTGAAATTGACTGGTAAAAAAGCAACGGATAAAGTTTACTACACTCACTCACTGCACCCAGGTGGTTTGAAGTCTATCACAGCAGGTGAATTGCGTTCTAAAAATGCAGTGCGCTTGATCGAAAAATCAGTAAAAGGCATGCTTCCACACAACACTCTTGGACGTGCACAAGGCATGAAATTGAAAGTCTTTGTTGGAGCTGAGCACACCCATGCTGCACAACAACCAGAAGTACTTGACATTTCAGGTTTGATCTAAGGGAAAGGAGCAATAAATAATGGCACAAGCACAATATGCAGGTACTGGCCGTCGTAAAAACGCTGTTGCACGCGTTCGTTTGGTTCCAGGTACTGGTAAAATCACAGTTAACAAAAAAGATGTAGAAGAGTACATCCCACACGCTGACTTACGTCTTGTTATCAACCAACCATTCGCAGTGACTTCAACTGAAGGTGCTTACGATGTATTCGTAAACGTAAATGGTGGTGGTTACGGTGGTCAATCAGGTGCGATCCGTCACGGTATCGCGCGTGCACTTCTTCAAGTAGATCCAGACTTCCGCGATGCATTGAAGCGCGCTGGCCTTCTGACTCGTGATGCACGTATGGTTGAACGTAAGAAACCAGGTCTTAAGAAAGCTCGTAAAGCTTCACAATTCTCAAAACGTTAATATCAGCGATATATCAACGTTTACAGGCACTTTGCAAGTCACTTGCAAGGTGCCTTTTTTGTGGAAAAGTGGGCTTGGTAATCCTTTTGGTAATCTCTTAAGACCTGGTTAAATTTGGTTGGAAAAAGAAAGCTAGGGTTAGTTAGCTTTATTGAGGTATTCAGCGAATTTGGTAATGGAATGTTTTTCACCAGCTTTTGTGGCATGGCTATAGGTGTCTAGAGTCATTTGACTACTGGTATGTCCTAAACGTTTGGCAGTATTGACAGAGTCTATTCCCATCTCAATCATCAGTGTTGCATGAGTATGCCTAAAACCATGTGGACTGATTTTCTTTAGTTTATACTGGCGAATAATTCGTTTTAGAATGTTGTTGATGTAGTCAGCTTGGTGACTCGATTGATGGAGGCGGTGGAGAAAGAAATTTCAGTCATACCCCAAAAGAAGTCCCGCAAAAAGTGACTAAAACTGTTGGCAGTAGCCAGCGGTTTTATGGTGTTCTTTTGAAATTCAGTTGCCTAGCAATGTCACCCCCGTATTTAACCCGGGACAATGAGAAAGGACTGAGAAACTTGAGTTTAGGTCTTTGCGAGCTCAGATAGTGTATACACACTATCGAAAAAACAAACCATCAGGAACAAGTCTGAGAGCCCCTTTCCTGATGGTTTATATAATCTAAAGATTGATATGAATTATTTTTCTAAAATTTAATTGGTATGTGTACGATTTTTTAATTAAACTGTTTATAGTATTTCTCGTTAAACAGTTTTTGAAGATTGATGTTTGGTTTGGGTTGTGCTTCTAGGATAGGAGTGATGATTTTGTTCAGAAGTACTTCAGCTTCTTTTTGATATTGTTTATCAGAACTTGCTTTATCAATATCATCAGTGTAGTAATAAGAAAATTGGCCATTAATATCATTAAAGACATAGCTTATATTTGTATCTGTATTCCAAAGATCTATATCTAATCCCTGAGTTAGTACTATATTATTATCTAATAAAATTGCACCGTTGCCTTTTAAATTATAGGAGACTCCATTTATTTCTGGACGTTCAATATCATCTAGGTAGGTCAATATAATGACTAATTCAGGATTAGTTCCTTCTTTCCGAGGCAGGTGTTGGACATAATAGCCTGCGTAATAAGATAGATTGTAGGCGATATAAAGTTTTCCAAGACCCCAAAGGATGAGGGTAGAACATGCTAGGGTGAGTGTGATAAGCAGTTTTTTCATAGATTTTTCGTTAGTTAAACTGTTTATAGTATTTCTCGTTAAACAGTTTTTGAAGATTGATATTTGGTTTGGGTTGTGCTTCTAGGATAGGAGTGATAATCTTGTCCAGAAGTACCTCAGCTTCTTCTTGATATTGTGAATCAAAATTTTTACTATCTATGTCATTTGTATAATGATATGAGTAGCTACCAAATTTATCGAAGATATATTTCTTATCTTCCGTATGATTCCAGAGATGAATATATGTTTTGAGACTTAATATTACAGAATTGTCCTGTATAATGGTACCGTTATCGTTGATTTTGTAGGTCAATTGATGTGTATTCGGTCTTTCAATATCATCTAGATGGGTCAATACAATAACTAATTCAGGGTTGGTTCCTTCTTTTCGAGGCAAGTGTTGGACATAATAGCCTGCATAATGAGACAGATTGTAGGCCATATAAAGTTTTCCAAGGCCCCAAATGATGAGGATTGAGCATACTAGGGTGAGTAGGAGTAATAGATTTTTTTTCATCATCGTTTTCCTTTTGATTTTAATTTCGGCTTAGGTGTGGCTTTCGGCTTAGGTGCGGCTTTCGGCTTAGGTGTGGCTTTCGGCTTAGGTGCGGCTTTCGGCTTAGGTGTGGCTTTCGGCTTAGGTGTGGCTTTCGGCTTAGGTGTGGCTTTCGGCTTAGGTGTGGCTTTCAGCTTAGGCGTAGCTTTAGGTTTAGGCGTAGCTTTAGGTTTAGGCGTAGCTTTCGGCTTAGGCGTAGTTTTAGGTTTAGGAGTTACTTTTTGAATGATGGATCGTATTGGTTTTGCAATTACATTCACAATAGAAGAAATCGGTTTTAGTTATTTTGCAGGAGAGCTTTTCTTAGATTTAGAGGAAGAGTCTTTTTTCTCAGGGATGATAAGATTTATCATTTTCTTGAGATTTTCCTGAGTCGATTTTAACATCTTCTTCCCTGTGTCAATAACTGGCTTAGTAATGGCTTTGACCTTATTGACAACTTTTTCAGCATAGATACCAGAAATATCTTTAACAGCCTCGAAGGGTTTTTTACTCCATCGTTCCATGGTTCCCCCAAGAGCAGTTTTATCTGTGATGGCAATATTTTGAGCGATATCCTTAAGTCGTCTTCCTCTTAATAGAGCGTAACCCAAAGCTACGACACCTCCAGTGGTAAAGCTTGCTTCAAGTATGTCCAGAGAGGCTTTGGCCTCGGCTTTTTTCTTATCTTTGTCGTAACTTTCTAAAAATAGGTTCTGACGTTTTTCATTTAAATCACTTTGACCATAATAAGCCTTAATCCTTTCTGCCAAAGGTAGGTTCTTATATTTGGGATGGCTGCTTAAGATGATAGCATCCATATCTGAGTGAACATCTTTAAGAGAGTTATAGGTGTAAATATCTCCGACAAAGGAGTTGAGTTGCAAGATTGTTTCTTTATTATATCTACCAACGACTACTTTTCCCAATTCGATATTGGTTGGTATTTCTAATGCTCTAGATTTGTGCCAAATGGCATTGTCCATTACTAAAACAATATAGTCATTAGGGTAAGCTAAGGA